>CAYMWM010000073.1:9452-17242 GCA_964394185.1 uncultured Smithella sp. | reverse complement strand
AATCCAATAATTGGGAGCTTCCTTGGTGATGATAACGTCATGCACGTGGCTTTCTCTAAGGCCTGCCTGAGTAATGCGGACAAAACGGGCCTTGGTAGTGATTTCCGGAATTGTTCTGCAGCCGACATAACCCATACCGGCTTTCAGACCGCCGATGAGCTGGAGGATACTTGCGGAAAGCGAACCGCGGAAAGGCACACGGCCTTCTATTCCTTCGGGAACGACTTTTGCGGGACCTTCGATGTCATCCTGATAATAACGGTCACGGCTCCCCATTTTCATGGCTTCGAGCGAACCCATGCCGCGGTATACTTTATAACTGCGCCCCTGAAACAGAATTGTTTCTCCCGGACTTTCTTCTGTGCCGGCGAATAATCCGCCGATCATTACGCAGTGGGCTCCTGCGCCGAGCGCTTTGACAATATCGCCCGAATATTTTATTCCGCCGTCGGCAATCACGGGAATACCCTTTTTCGACGAGATTTTGCAAGTGTCCCGAATGGCCGACATCTGGGGTACCCCGACTCCGGCAATAATTCTGGTGGTGCAGATGGAACCCGGACCGACCCCGACCTTTACGGCATCGACTCCGGCATTAATGAGAGCTTCAGCTCCTTCTGATGTAGCGACGTTTCCTGCAATTAATTCGCAATGGGGGAAAGCCGCTTTTGTCGCCTTGACGGCTTTAATAACGCCTTCGGAATGGCCGTGTGATGTGTCAATGGATATGACATCGGCTCCTGCTGCCAGTAACGCTTCGATTCTTGCCTCACGGTCGATAATGCCCACGGCGGCCCCGACACGCAGTCTTCCTAAAGAATCCTTGCAGGCATTGGGATAGCGGCGGATTTTTTCAATATCCTTAATCGTAATCAAGCCCTTTAATCTGTATTCATCATCAACAACGAGCAGTTTTTCAATTCTGTGCAGGTGAAGCAATTTTTTGGATTCTTCCAGTGTAATATTGGTATCTACGGTTACCAGATTTTTCTTGGTCATGACATTGGATACCGGCTGATCAAGATTTTCTTCAAATCTCAAATCGCGGTTTGTGAGAATCCCGACAAGTTTTCCATTCTGGACAACCGGCACACCGGAAATGGAATATTGATTCATCATTTTCAGGGCGTCACTGACAGAGCGGTCCGGCTCGATTGTGATGGGGTCAACAACCATGCCGCTTTCCGATTTTTTTACTCTATCAACTTCTATGGCCTGCTGCTCGATGCTCATATTGCGGTGAATGATGCCGATGCCGCCTTCCTGAGCCATGCAGATGGCGGTGCGCGCTTCGGTCACCGTATCCATGGCGGCGGAAACGATGGGAATGTTCAAAGAGATATTCTTTGTCAGCATTGTTGATGTATTGACGTCGCGTGGCAGTATATTGGATTCCGCCGGAACCAGAAGAACGTCGTCAAAAGTCAGGGATTCTTTTACATTGTCATCAAGCATTGTATCCTCCATATGTCATTTTTGAGCCTGATTATCATTCATACCGGGACACCGTATCCGCCCCGTATCATTCGACCAGCAAGCGTCAGTTCTCTATGTTTCTGAAGCCCTGGTCTCGTTTATAAAATATTTCTTGCCGTTTAAGCTAATAAAAAAACTTTCGCCGTCATCCGATTGTTCGATAAATTCGGCCAGCTGATAATAACTCTTGCGTGAAAAACGGGCGGTAAACCTTCCATCCTTGACGCGGCAATAAAGAACATTGTCCCTGCCTTTTTGCATGGAGTTCATTTCCAGTATTTCGCAGGTTTCGTCATTTAAAAGAACTTCGATTTGCTCCTTGTCACTGCCCGGTCTGCTGGTTTTATATACAGCATCAACAACAAAGGCTGTGTCTTCCACTTCAATATAACAACGCTCCGGGCCGAGTTCAATTAAATAATTACCGCATTCATCGATTTTCAGATGATCGAAAAAGACGCTCAGTATTTCCTTGCGGAACATGTGAGCGCCCTTATAATACCACAGACCGTCTTTGTCTATTTTTATCTCAAAATTATCCATATTTTTAAAAATTTTTCCTGCTGTCGAGCAAAATTGTTACCGGGCCGTCATTGACAAGTTCGATTTTCATCATTTCCTGAAATTTTCCCGTTCCCAGATGCTTAACTTTTTCCTTTGCTCTACTGACAAAATATTCGTAAAGTTTGTTTGCCCTGGACGGCTCTTCCGCCGTCGTGAAGGAAGGACGCCTTCCCTTGATGCAGTTTCCCAGTAAAGTGAACTGTGAAACGACCATCATCTCCCCTTCTATTTCCATGAGCGACTTGTTCATTTTATCATGCTCATCTTCAAAAATACGCAGATTCACCGCTTTTTCCAGGATATAATCGGAATCGGCCTCGGTATCCTCCTTTTCCACACCCAATAATATAAGAATCCCCTTCTTTATTGAGGATATTTCCTGCTGATTGATTGTAACGCCGGCACGGTCAACTCTTTGAATAACTGCACGCATGGGTGAATCCGATAAAAATTTTGTTATGTTTAGCAATAATTCGTTCTGCATTCAAGTCATTTCTATGAGAAATTTGACAAATCATTTATTTTTTAAGAATTCATTTTTTCTTGACAGCTGCTGTTTTTGTTGTTAAGGACACGCCGGTTTATATTTCAGGCGTTTGCGGAAATTTTCTATTATTCCTGCGTTGCCGCAACGTTAAAAAAACAGAATTATTTAAGGGGGTTTCTCAAATGATTTGCAAAACTGTTAAAGCGGGATTTGAATGCGCTTTTATGGGTAAAAACGGATGCGGCCATTTTAACGGCATCTGTGCGACCGTCATCGATAAATGCGAAGGCTGCGGAAAAGTCTTCGAGTATGAATCGAACAAGTACTGCAAGGTTTATCCTGATCCGACAGCTAAATGGGGCATCGGAAGATGTCCGACGGCTACTCATGTGAAACTGGAAATAAAAGAAACACAAAAAATCAATCCGCTTAAAGCGTCCAAGAGAGCAAGCAAGAAAGCTTAAGATATCGGAATATTTTCAAGATAAAAAGCCGGCATTTTGTATGCCGGCTTTTTATTTCAACTGACGATTTCTCTTATCTCTTGCAGTTCCTGCTTAATGCGCCTGAGAAACATTTTTTGATTTTCACTGAATTTTTCTTCGGGTTCTTCTGCGGCGCGCGATTTCTGAAGTTGTTTTTTAGCCCCATCAATCGTAAAGCGCTGTGCGTAGAGCAGATTTTTAATAGCGACCAGTTCCTGCACGTCTTTTTTTCTGTATAATCTCTGTGCTGTTTTTGTCCGTACCGGATTGATCGTTTTGAATTCGGTTTCCCAGTATCTGATAACATAGGGCTCAACATTGAGAATTTTGCTGACCTCGCCAATGCGAAAATACGCCCTTTCGGGAATTATCGTCTCCATACAGTTCCCTGAAAAATATCACTAGAATTTCGCCAGTGTAATTTTTTATCATCAGCGCAAACAGACACTTTATTATGATAAATATTTAACTGGCTTAAATTAAAATGTGTGACAGAGTAAACGTTCAAATACTAATTCAGCGCTTTACGCAAAACCTGTGAGGATTTAAAAGTCAGAACTCTCCGTGCGGTAATGGAGATTTCCTGACCTGTCTGAGGGTTACGGCCGCGGCGCGCTCTTTTTTCTTTGACCATGAAGTTGCCGAATCCGGAAATTTTCACCCTTTCGCCTTTGGCAAGACAATCCTTAATAAGGTCAAATACTGACTCGACGATATCTGATGAATCTTTTTTGGAAAAACCGAGCTTTTCATGAACATTTTGAATAATATCAATCTTCGTCATACCTTTACCTCCATTTTACTTTATATTTTTTATATTATGATCTCATCTTTGCATCCGTCAATTTGACGATGTTTTTGACGATTTTTTCATGAACGACACTCGCGTCTGCATCTGTCAATGTTCTGTCAGCGGCGCGATAGGAAAAACGAAGTCCCAGACTTTTTGTTCCGTCTGGTAATCCTTTTCCTTTATATACATCAAAAATACTAACATTTTCAAGTAAATCTTCATTCTGTCCCCGAACAATATCAAGCATTTTATCGGCTTCCGTACTTTCAGGAATCACAAAAGCGGCATCCCGGATAACAGACGGATATTTTGATGTTTCCTGATAAACAATTTTTTTGTCCAGATAATGGTTTATCAGAATATCTAAATTAATTTCAAATACATAGACATTATTCTTTAAATCAATTTTCCCCCGGACATCAGGATGAATTTCTCCTAAAAACCCGATTTTTTCGCCGTTTAACTGAATTTTACAGGATTTTCCAGGGTGCAGAAAGGCTTCATCGGCTGCCGGAATATATTTGCATTCATTGATCTTTAAATCATAGAAAATGTTTTCCAGAGAGCCTTTTAATGTGTAAAAATCAGCAATTTTATCTGCTTCCCAGAATTCGTCCGTGATTTTGCCCGTTATAAGCCCCGCCATTACATTTTTTTCTTCGGGCAGTTCTCTTTCCTTACGATGGAAAAATGTCCGTCCGATTTCAAACATCCTTAAATCGAAGCAGCCGTTATTCGCGTTTTTCCTGGCCGTATCGATGAGACCGTAAATCATGGTTGTCCGCATGACTGAAAGCTCCTCGCCCAGCGGATTTTTAATCTTCACCAGATTTCTTCTATGGTCATTTTCCGGCAAAAACAAATTATCAACTGCCAGAGGTGTTCCGAAGCTGTAATTGACAATTTCCGTGAAACCACTGCCGATAAGCACCTGACGGATCTTTTCCTCCAGTTCCAGACGTGGAACAACTTCCATTTCTCCTACCGCTACGTTGGGTAAAGTTACCGGGACCTGATCATAGCCATAAAGCCTGATGATTTCCTCTATAAGGTCTATTTCCCTGGAAATATCAACCCGGCATGTCGGAGGCGTAACGAGGTATGTACCCTTCCCTTCCGGTTTCACCATCATGTCGATTCCGCGCAATATTCTGACGACATCCCTTGCCCCGATTTCCATACCGACTAATTGGCGGACTTTCTCCAGCCGCAACGGAATATCTTTGACCGATGCAACCTTTTGAGGATACTCATCTATATAGTTCCTGCAAACGGTGCCGCCGGAAAGTTCTGCAATAAGACCGGCTGCGCGATTGAGCGCCCGAACCACCCCTTCAGGATCAATGCCTCTTTCAAAACGGAAAGCGGCATCTGTCGGCATTCCCAGTTTTCTGGCCGAACGGCGGATGGACTGAGGATTGAAATAAGCACTCTCCAGCAGAATCATCCGGGTATCATCTTTTACCTCGGAATTCAAACCACCCATGATTCCACCGATGGCGACCGGTTTAACACCATCGCATATCAATAATGTGTCCGCGGGAAGCGTATGGCTTTTTTCATCAAGAGAAATAAATTCTTCTTTTTCCTTCGATTTGCGGACAACGATTCGACCTTCTTCCAGAAAGCGGAAATCGAAAGCATGCAGAGGCTGTCCCAACTCCAGCATGACAAAATTCGTTACGTCGACAATATTATTGATGGAGCGCAGTCCGGCCGCTTCCAGCCTGCTTTTCATCCAGACCGGCGATGGCCTTATTTCGACGTTTTTAACCAATCTGGCTGTGTAACGGGGACAAAGACCGGAATCAATTATTTTTACGGATGTGAATGAGTTAATGTCTTCTGATCCTTCCTTGATTTTTGTGGCAGGCTGTTTCATCTTGCCGCCGGTAATGGCGGCCACTTCCCGGGCAATGCCGATCATACTCAGACAATCGGAACGGTTGGGTGTAACGTTGACATCCAGCACCGTGTCTTCAATGTTCAGAGCCGATTCCAGAAGCCGGCCAAGTGTTAAATCAGCAGGCAGATGCATGATTCCCGACGCATCGTCGCCGATTTCCAGTTCGGATTCGGAACACAACATCCCGTCGGATTTTTCTCCGCGTAAAACAGATGACTTGATAGTATATCCGCCGGGGATTACGGCTCCCACCTTTGCCAGAGGGACAATATCATCTGCGGCACTATTTTTTGCACCGCAGACGATTCGCCATGTTTGCGTTCCGTCGCTGACGTCACATAAAGAAAGCCTGTCGGCAGACGGATGAGGGCTGACGGATAAAATTTTAGCGACAACGACACCGCTGAATTTGGGACGGATTGTTTTTATCTCGTCCACTTCCAGACCGGCCATGGTCAGCCTGTGAGCGAGTTCCTGGGCCGTTAATTCTAAATGAATATAATCTTCAAGCCATTTGAGACTTACAAGCATAAAGAGATGGTTCTCCTAAAATTGTTTGAGGAATCGGATGTCGTTTTCGAAAAATAAACGGATGTCGGAAATACCATATTTCAGCATTGCAATACGCTCCAGGCCGAGGCCAAAAGCGAATCCGGTATATTCTTCAGGGTCATAGCCCACATTCAGGAACACGGCAGGATCCACCATGCCGGAACCCAGTATTTCCAGCCAGCCGCTTTGTCCGCAAACGCGGCAGCCTTTTCCTCCGCACATGAC
Organism: uncultured Smithella sp.; assembly: GCA_964394185.1. GTDB lineage: Bacteria > Desulfobacterota > Syntrophia > Syntrophales > Smithellaceae > Smithella. The sequence goes on along the minus strand of CAYMWM010000073.1, from coordinate 10,754 downwards.
GCAGCGGATATCGACTTCAGCCGATGGTTCTGTGAAGGGGAAAAAACTGGGACGAAAGCGCAGGGTCGTTGCGCTGCCGAATATTTTTTTAAGAAATGCCGTCAGGATTCCTTTCAGATCGCCGAAGTTGACTCCCTTATCAACCAGAAGCCCTTCTATCTGATGAAACATCGGCGTGTGTGACACATCGGAGTCACGGCGGTAAACCTTTCCGGGAGATAAAATTCTCAGCGGCGGCCGTACCTTTTCCATGATTCTCACCTGAACCGGCGAGGTGTGTGTGCGTAAAACGATATTGTCTTCCACATAAAAAGTATCCTGCATATCGCGAGCGGGATGATCCTTGGGAATATTCAGGGCTTCAAAATTATAATAATCCAGTTCTATTTCGGGGCCTTCAACAATGGAAAAACCGAAAGAAGCAAATACGGAACAGATTTCCCTGCGTATCTGTACGACAGGATGGATTCGTCCGCACCTGATTGCGTTTCCCGGTAAAGTAACATCGATTTTTTCTTTTAATAAAATTTCTTCCCGGTTCAGGCTGGCCTGATTCCGAAGCGCTTCATCGATTCTGGAATTGAGCGAATTTTTCAGCTCGTTGCAAAGCTTTCCAAAGAGAGGTTTTTCATCATCGGAAACCTGAGCAATATTTCTCAAAAGACCGGTCAGGAGCCCTTTTCTTCCAAGATATTTTGTTCTTATATTTAAAAACTGTTCTTCGGCCGTGGCCGTGTTCAGTTCGGCGAGAGCATCCTTTTCCAGTTGTTGAAGCTCGCTTATCATGCCGCTTACTTGCCTTTAGCTATTGCAACAACCTGCGCGAATCCCTGCGGATCATTGACAGCGATTTCAGCCATGATTTTGCGGTCCAGCTCTACGTTGGCTTTTTTCATACCGTCTATCAGGCGGCTGTATGTTATATTGTTTTCACTGGCCGCGGCGCTGATACGTGCGATCCACAACTGACGAAACTCTCTTTTTCTCGCCCGCCTGTCACGAAATGCATATTTCATCGCCTTGTTGACGGCTTCCGTCGCCGTTCTGAGCAGGCGGCTGCGGGCGCCAAAGAAACCTTTGGCCATTTTCAATACTTTGTTTCTTCTTTTACGGGCGTTGACACCCCTTTTTATCCTGGACATTTTTCATTCTCTCCTAATTTACGAATGGTGCTTAAGTTATTTCCCTCTTTTTACAGATAAGGAATAAGTCTTTTGATTTCTTTTAAATTTGCCGAATCAACCAGTGTTGCCTTCCTCAGCGTTCTCTTTCTCTTGGTCGTCTTCTTGGTGAGGATATGAC
>CAYMWM010000073.1:0-9442 GCA_964394185.1 uncultured Smithella sp. | reverse complement strand
TGCTGCGCTTTACTTTACCTTTGGCTGTAAGTGTAAAACGTTTGGCTGCTCCTCTGTGTGTTTTTAATTTTGGCATTTTTCCTTCCTCTACTTATTGTTTTTTGGGTGATAAAATCATCACCATATTACGTCCTTCCAGCCTGGGTTCCTGATCGATAATACAATCATTGACCAGTTCATTCCTGATTTTTTCCATCAGCTTTCTGCCTAAATCAGTAAAAGCTATTTCTCTGCCTCTGAACATCATGGACACTTTTACTTTATCGTGATTTTTCAAAAACTTTCTGATGTGATTCATTTTGACCTGCACATCATGTTCTTCTGTTTTCGGCTTTAATTTAATTTCCTTTACCTGGATGACGGTTTGGCTCTTTTTGGCATCGTGCAGTTTTTTACTTTGTTTATAACGATACTTTCCGTAATCCATTATTTTGCAGACGGGAACATCTCCAGATGCAGAAACTTCCACCAGATCCAATCCCGCTTCCTCCGAATGAGCAAGGGCTTCTTCCAATGTAATGATGCCAAACTGTTTTCCATCTTCGCCGATCACGCGAACACTGGCAGATTTTATTTCCCTGTTGATTCTCAGATCCTTTACTATATGTCACCTCCTGAAAAATAATTAATTTCAACAAATATTTTCATTGTTTTTTTTCGCATGCATCTTTGATTAACGCGATAAATTCATCCACCGGTAGGGCCCCCATGTTTTTTCCGTCACGCGCGCGGGGAGCCACAGCCCCTGCCTCCACTTCTTTGTCTCCTATCACGAGCATATAAGGGATTTTCTGCATTTGCGCCTGACGAATCTTGTATCCCAGTTTCTCGTTATCAAAATACGCCTCGCAGCGGATTCCGGACTCGAGTAATTTTTTATAAACGGATTCACCATAGGGAATATGCTTGTCGGTCACCGTTAATAAAACACACTGTGTCGGCGCGAGCCAGACAGGAAAGGCTCCGGCGTATTGTTCGATAAGCACGCCGATAAAACGTTCGATACTCCCCAGAATAACGCGGTGCAGCATGACAGGCCTGTGTTTCTCTCCATCGGCGCCGATATAGCTCAAATCGAATCTATCCGGCAATGTAAAATCACATTGAATGGTTGCGCACTGCCATTTACGCTTCAAAACGTCTTTGAGTTTAAAATCAATTTTCGGGCCGTAAAAAGCGCCGTCACCTTCATTGATTTCATAGTTCATGTTGTTATTCTTTAGAGCGTTTTCCAGAGCCTCGGTGGCCATATTCCAGTCATCATCAGAACCAATGGAATTCGCCGGCCGTGTGCTCAATTCCACTTCGTATTCAAATCCGAAGATTTGCATGGCATATTTAACGAAATCGGCAATGGCCAGGATTTCCGAATTCAACTGTTCAGGAGTGCAAAGGATGTGTGCGTCATCCTGCGTGAACTGCCTGACTCTCAACAGCCCGTGCAGAACACCGGTTTTTTCGTGACGGTGAACCGTGCCTAATTCAAAATAGCGCAAAGGCAAATCGCGGTAACTTCTTATTTTCGATTTATAGATGAGCATATGGGAGAGACAATTCATCGGCTTGATACCGTACATCTGCTCATCGACTTCGGTAAAATACATGTTTTCGCGGTAATGATCGAAATGGCCGGATTTTTTCCAGAGATCGACCTTCAGAATCTGAGGTCCCATGACCATATCATAACCGCGTTTTAAATGTTCCTTCTTTTCCCAATCTTCAATCAGATAGCGCAGCATCATGCCTTTGGGATGGAAAATAATAAGACCTGCTCCGGCTTCTTCATTGACCTGAAAGAGATCCAGTTCTCTTCCCAGACGGCGATGATCCCTCTTCTTCGCCTCTTCCAGCAGATTCAGATAATCCTTAAGTTCGTTTTCAGTTGGAAAAGCTGTACCGTATATGCGCTGCAGCATCTGATTTTTTTCGTCGCCGCGCCAGTATGCGCCCGCCACGCTCAAAAGCTTAAAAGCTTTGATAACGCCCGTCGAAGAGATATGCGGTCCGCGACACAAATCGATATAGTCGCCCTGCTTATAGATACTGACTTCCCTGACATCGGCAGGCAAATCATTGATTAATTCGACTTTGTAGTGTTCTCCCCGCTGGTCAAACAAATTTATTGCCGCTTCCCGTGAAAGCTCTTCTCTCATGAAAGGGAAATTGGCGGCAATAATTTCCTTCATCTTCTTTTCGATTTTGTCGAAATCATCTAATGTGAAAGCTTCTTTATATTCAAAATCGTAATAGAAGCCGTCTTCGATGGAAGGACCTATGCTTACTTTGGCGCCCGGAAAAACATCCTGAACCGCCTGAGCCATGACATGAGAAACGCTGTGACGCAATATAGATAAACCTTCCTCGGATGAAACATCTACAAAATCGATCATGGAATCCTCTTTAACCGGCGTGGTTAAATCCTTGAGAATTTTGTTGATTTTAACCGCCACGGCATGGGACAAACTATCTTTTTTCCAGGCCTTTGCGGCATCGGCCACTGTAACGCCTTCATCGAAGGTTAATTCTTTATTATCAGGAAAAGTTATTTTTATACTCATTTTTTCACTTCATTTTAAAAGGGCATCACTGTTTTGCTGATGCCCTTAAAGTATTTATAATTTAAGACATTCTTTAGCATTTTAAAAATGGTAGGCAAGCAGGGATTTGAACCCTGGACATCCACCGCGTCAGGATGGCGCTCTCCCCCTGAGCTACTTGCCTACGAAATAACCCTGCATTTTTAGCGTTGCGTAAATAGCAATTAAATTCAGCTATGTCAAGCTAAATATCTTATATATTAGATTATTTTAATCGGCTTTATTGAAAAATCTTATCCCTTTGATTATGTAAACGATCCCCGATGCAATAGTAAAGAAAGCGGTAAGCCAGGAGATAATCGTCACAACATCATAATAATTTATTATATTAAAAGAAATTTGCTTCAATAAAAGAGCAAGAAATACCGTGATGATCTGCAATGCCGTTGTTATTTTGCTGATAAAAACCGGTTTAATTTCATAATCTACTGACATCATTGACAAAATCATTATGCCCATCAGTATGATGACGTCCCTGCTGATGACAATTACGGTTAGCCAGCTGGGAATCAGGCCGAAAATAGACAAAGCTATAAAACTTGTCGATAATAATATTTTATCCGCCAGAGGGTCCAGGAAAGCGCCAAGTTCGGACTGTTGATTCAACAAACGCGCAAGTGCGCCGTCCAGGGCGTCGGTCAAGCCGGCAGCGACAAAGACGATCAGAGCCTTGAGATATTCATCCTGAATCAGAAAAATGACTATGGCCGGTACAAGAATAATTCTTAATAAAGTTAAAAAATTAGGTATATTCATTTTCTGCCCTATTGAGAAGCTTTATCCTTTCCGTACAATTAGTGATCAATAATAAATATGTGTCATTCACTATCCCCAGCCTTTTTCAGTTTTTCAATTTCCTCCCTGATGATTCTTTCCGCTATTTCGGGAACAATTTTACGGGCAATTCTTTCAATAATTTCTTCCGACCGCGCCAATATTGCTTTATTGATTTTATCCTGCGTCTGATCGTCGTCCACCACATCAACCAGTGTGTAAACTTCCTCCCCGGCGTGTAAATCTTTTTTGTAACCTCGTCCGTCCACCACAATGACTTCCTGATGATTCCCGTTGACGGAATCACTGATTTCATCCGTGAGATCAAGAATATGTTTGCTATCTTTCGTCATGGAATCTGCATCCATACTAAAACCCTTATATTATTACACGATATCATTGCATTGCAGTTGGAGACTGTAAGTATCATAGTGTATAAAACAGTTCAAGAAATATATCATGGAAACGCTCCAATGAACAACCCCGCCGCAAGCAACGGGGTATCCAAAGGAACTTACGCCCCCTGAGGGCGGGGAATTAGACCCGCAATTATCCCGGGAGCAGCGACGGTGGGTAATATCCAATAGCCGGAGGCTATTGGATAGTTCGACTTACTCTGAAAATATCGCTTCGCTCATTTTCAGAGAGTCTCACTACGACCATCAAATTTCAGTGTACTTCGTTTCTGAAATTTGGGTCTCATTAAAATCATCAGGCAAGCATTTTGTAGTTGACATCTTCGGACGATTTCATGTTTAATGTTGAAAAAATGGCGGCGTGAAAAAATGAAACGTATACTGATTACCGGAGGGGCCGGATTTCTTGGGTCCCATCTCTGTGAAAGACTGCTTACGGAAGGCAACGACATTATCTGCCTGGATAATTTTTTCACAGGCGACAAAAATAATATCCGACATCTTCTGAGCGCCTCCAATTTCGAGCTGATCCGACACGATATCACCAATCCCATCTACATCGAAGTCGATGAAATCTACAACCTGGCCTGTCCGGCTTCACCCGTGCATTATCAATACAATCCTATCAAGACGATCAAAACGAATGTCATGGGCGTGATCAATGTTCTGGGCATTGCCAAAAGAACAAAGGCGAAAATATTGCAAGCCTCGACATCCGAAATATACGGTGATCCCGAAGTGCATCCTCAAAATGAATCCTATTGGGGAAAGGTCAATCCGATAGGAATCCGCAGTTGCTATGACGAAGGGAAAAGAGCCGCTGAATGCCTGATGATGGACTACAGGCGTCAGAATCGCGTCAATACAAAAATCGTCAGAATCTTTAATACCTATGGTCCCCGGATGGCTGTCAACGACGGTCGTGTTGTCAGTAATTTTATCATTCAGGCGTTACAGAATAAAAACATTACGGTTTATGGAGACGGCTCGCACACGAGGTCTTTCTGTTATGTTGATGACATGATTAACGGATTAATCAAAATGATGAATTCACCCGATGAATTTTACGGTCCGGTCAATATCGGCAATCCGGGAGAATTTAACGTTCTGGATTTGGCGCAGAAAATCATCGGGCTTACGAAAAGCTCCTCCAAAATAGTATTTCTTCCCCTTCCTAATGACGATCCTGCCCAGCGAAGGCCGGATATAACCCTTGCAAAGGAAAATCTGGAATGGAATCCTGTAATAAATTTAGAACAAGGTTTGATTAAAACAATCGAATATTTCCGTCTAGCGTTGAAAATATCCTGAAAGTCTCAAGGAGATAAAAAATTAAAATGAAATTCAAGAAAAAGATACTCTGCATCGGGGCCGGTTATGTCGGCGGTCCATCGATGGCAATGATCGCTTACAAGTGCCCCGATTACCGGGTTACGGTTGTGGATATCAATGCCGAACGTATTGACGCATGGAATTCATCGCAGCTTCCCGTTTATGAACCCGGACTTGACAGGATTGTCAGGAAAACGCGCGGCAAAAATTTGTTCTTCAGCAAGGATATTGAAAATCAGATAAGGGACAATGATATTATTTTTGTCAGTGTCAACACGCCGACAAAGACCTACGGCACGGGAGCCGATATGGCTGCCGATTTGCAGTACCTGGAAAAAACCGCAAGGCAGATTCTGAAATATTCCCGGTCATCAAAAATCGTCATCGAAAAAAGCACTCTTCCGGTCAAAACCGCCCTTACCCTGGAGAAAATTCTCTCCGCCGCCAGGGGCAAGGTTAAATTTGAAGTTCTTTCCAATCCGGAATTCATGGCGGAAGGAACGGCAATAAACGATCTGGAGAATCCGGACCGCGTTCTCATCGGATCCCATGAGACGAAAAACGGGCTTAAGGCGAGAACGGAACTGATTGCAATCTATTCCCGCTGGATTCCTTTGAATAAAATCATCACGTCCAATATCTGGAGCTCCGAATTATCCAAACTGGTCGCCAATGCATTTCTGGCACAGCGCGTATCTTCCATCAATTCCATTTCCGCCTTATGCGAAAAAACGGATGCGGACATTGCCGAAGTCGCCAGGGCAGTGGGAACAGACGGCAGGATCGGCAATAAATTTTTAAGAGCCGGAATCGGTTTCGGCGGCTCATGCTTCAAGAAAGATATTCTGAATCTGGTTTACATATGCCGTCATTACGGTCTGAACGAAGTTGCTTCCTACTGGGAAAGCGTTGTGAAGATCAATGAATACCAGCAGGAACGTTTTGTAACCAAAATCATCAACAGCATGTTCGGCACGCTGGCGGGAAAAAAGATTTGTGTTTTGGGATTTGCTTTCAAGGCCGACACCAGCGATACCCGGGAAAGCCCGGCGATCCACATTTCCAGGAAACTTCTGGCAGAACATGCGGAAATCATCATATCTGATCCCCGGGCATTGAAAAACGCCTGTGCAGATCTTGCATCGATCAAGGGCAGTGTAAGATATATCGAGGATCCTTACGAGGCTGCCGCCGGATGTCATGCCGTGATTATTTTGACGGACTGGGATTTATATCGCCATCTGGATTTCAGAAAAATATATCACTCGATGGTCAAACCGGCATTTCTCTTCGACGGCCGTAATATCGTAGATGACAGGGAATGCTTTTCCATCGGCTTTAATGTGTATCCTGTCGGAAAAGCGGGACTGAGCCATTTTTAATTTTACGATTGTTTAAGCGTTTATAAAATCAAAGGCGTTTGGGATGAGTTTTATTTGTTCGCCGTCGCCCGACATCGTCACGGCCACCACATCGAAACGCGCTTTTGCACCTGTCAGGTTTTTTTCTTCCAGATACCATAGTGCCAGTTGAGATATCTTTTTTTGCTTGCGGATATGGACTGCCTGTTCCGGATAGCCCAATTCCTCAGAACGTCTTGTTTTGACTTCAACGAAAACAAGTACATCTTTATCGCGGGCGATAATGTCTATTTCTCCCATTGCACAACGGTAGTTGGTTTCCAGAATACGGTAACCGCTTTTTTTGAGATATGACGAAGCGATGGATTCGCCTTTTTTCCCTGTCACGATTCGTTGGCGGTTCTTTGTTTTAAACATTGAACTCAAAAGATGACTGTTGTAAATTTTTGACATGAAAGGATTTGCGGTGAATTTTACAGACGCCGTATTCACGGATGGCATCGAGATGTTCTTTTGTTCCGTATCCCTTGTTTTGCCGGAAATTATATTGCGGAAACTGACGATGATACATTTCCATAATCCGGTCGCGGGTTACCTTGGCCATGATGGAAGCCGCCGCAATCGAAATACTGAGGCAGTCTCCCTTTATCAGCGGTTTTTGCGGCGTGATGATGGGAATGCGGTGCGGGCCGTCCACCAGAAGAAAATCCGGAGATTCGTTAAGCTCCAGCACGGCATCGCGCATGGCCTGCAGAGAAGCCCGGAGAATATTGACCTCATCGATGATGTCGGCCTCGATAACTTTCATGCCAAAAGCAACGGCGTCTTTTTCGATAATATTGTATAGTCTTTCTCTTTTGGCGGCAGAGAGCTGTTTGGAATCGTTTATTTCGGGATGGGCATAATCAAGCGGAAGAATCACCGCCGCGGCCACAACCGGTCCGGCCAAAGGCCCCCTGCCCGCTTCATCAACACCGGCAATGAGCTGGTATCCTTCTTCACGGGCGTTTTTTTCATGAGTATTCATCAAAAAGCGAAGAAAATTCCTGTACGTTTCTAAATTATAACCGGATGAAAAACAATGCTACTGTTTCGCCGCTTCCTTGATTCTTGCTTTTTTGCCTCTCAAATTTCTTAAATAATAAAGACGCGATCTGCGTACCTTGCCTCTGCTGATTAATTCAATCTGGTCGATAATAGGTGAATGCAGAGGAAAGGTTCTTTCCACGCCGACACCGTAGGATATTTTTCTGACAGTGAAATTGGCTCGGCTGTTGCCATGTCTCTTGCGTATGACAACGCCTTCAAAAGCCTGAATTCTCTGTTTCTGACCTTCAATAATACGCACATAAACCTTTATGGTATCGCCGGTTTTAAAAGCGGGAATATCGCCCCTCATTTGTTCTTTTTCTACCATTTCCAAGATGTTCATATATTTCCTCCAATAATTTCTTATATCATTTTCATTCAAATACCCAATATCCGATCCAGTACGATAGCCACGGCCGACCTTACCGACAGATGATTATAACCGGAAATGCCTTTAACCGGCTCCAGTCTGTAATCCGCGGTGCTTATCACTTCGGCGGCCAATCCCGATCCCGTCCCGAAAATTATAACAAAAGGCGCATCGTCCTTCTGCAGAATCTTTTTCAGTGCGGCAAACGTCAAAACATCTCCCGCAAGATTCGCTCCGGTAACGATCGTTTCAGGCTTTGACCCCGTTTTATCTTCAATATCATCCATAACGGATTTGAGATTTTCCGCTATGTGAATCAACTGAAAAGACGCCTTGCGGAACTTGTTGTAACCGGCTCCGTAGCCTTCGCGCCAGTGATTCACTATTTCCGCCGCCAGATTTCGCTGTTCTTCTATCGGATTGACGATATAAAATCCTTCAAGTCCGTATGTCTTCGCTACTCGGGCAATATCGTGAATATCCATATTGGCAATGGCTGTGGTTACAACCTGTCCGCTTTTATTGTATACCGGATAATGTAAAAGAGCTATGTAAATCATCGGGCTTTTCCATCGGAGTTCATATAGCCCTCATTAATTCAAGACGAACCCCATACCTTATAAATTTCTTAAAATCAAGATTTTATTCATCTTCCAGCTTAATTTTTTCGAGCAGTTCCTTGTCTTTTGCTGAAAGTTTCATCTTTTTGAGCAAATCCGGACGTCTTTGACAGGTCCTTCTCAACGACTCTTCCCTGCGCCAAAGTTCAATCTGGGCGTGATTTCCCGATATCAACACATCGGGAACCTTCCATCCCTTATATTCCGCCGGTCTTGTATATTGCGGATATTCCAGAAGATTATGAGAGAAAGATTCGCTCAGTTTCGATTCGGGGTTGCCCAGGACACCTTCAACAAGACGGGAAACCGCATCAATTAGAACCATTGCTCCCAGTTCGCCGCCCGTCAGAATGTAGTCGCCGATGGAAATTTCCCGGTCAACAAGGTGTTCCCTGATTCTTTCATCAACCCCTTCATAACGGCCGCAAATAATGACGATTCTTTTTTCCATGGAAAGTTCTTCCGCAATTTTCTGATTGAAAATCTCTCCCTGAGGCGTCATTAAAATCACAGGCGATTTTTTATGTTTTTTCCTGATTGACGATAATGCTTTCTGAACCGGTTCCACTTTCATGACCATTCCGCATCCGCCTCCATAGGGGGCGTCGTCGGTCATTTTGTGTCTGTCATCGGCCCAGTCGCGTATATTGTGCAGACCAATGCTGATAATGCCTTTTTCCTGAGCTTTTTTAAGCAGGCTGAAATTGAGAGGGGAGTGGAACATTTCAGGGAAAATGGAAAGAATGTCGAAATTTATCAAGGTTAGAATAATCCTTCCATTATTTTTACGGTCATCATCCGCCGGTCAAGATCTATCTTTTTAATAACCTCGGCAATGGCGGGAAGAAGAATTTCTCTTTTTTCCGACCGGCAGACATAAACA
>CAYMWM010000072.1:13623-17290 GCA_964394185.1 uncultured Smithella sp. | reverse complement strand
GAGCTATATTGAAAAAAGTTGGAGACCGTTACAGGGTCGCACACCACGCTAACATTTAATAACGTTGCCTGATGGCGATGGATATATTTCATTGTACGGCATTTGGACATAATAATTGTCAAAATTATGTTGTCAGGAATTTTTTTGTCGGACATCCTTCCCGGTAAGTCCTTCCTATTCTTTAATCTCCCTCTTGTAAAAGAGGGAGATTTTTCAAAAAAGCACAAAGGTTAGGGAGTGTATCGATATGCAAAAAGTTCTTGAAGGTAAATTAGCATTAGTCACCGGTGCGTCGCGCGGGTTAGGCCGAGCTATTGCGTTGAGTCTCGGAGATACCGGCGCTGATGTGGTCCTGACCGATATTCTCCTCGAAGGTCAGTACCACGATACAGAAAAGCTGGGGGAATATAGTGTAATGGGTAAACATTTTGTGCAGCAGGGAATAGTGAAAACACAAGTCGGAGCAAAGGAGATTCAGTCTATGGGATCGCACAGCAAAGCCTGTAAGATGGATGTGACGAATCCTGATGAAGTCGGACAGGTTGTACTGGCCGTGGAGGCGGAGTTTGGAACCATCGATAGCCTGGTGAACAATGCCGCTGTTATGGACAACATAGGAAAATTTGATGAACAGAAGCCTGAGCGCTGGGAATGTGACGGCCCAGAACAATCTGGCTCTGATATACCGCAATGGCGACGCGCAGGATAACAAAGAAGCCGCGAAATGGCTTCTTAAGGCAGCCGAACTGAGAAATGTACGTGTGCAGATTAATATTGCCCTGATGTACCGCAATGTAGAAGGTGTCAAACAGGATGATGCCGATGCCCTGAAATGGTTTCTGAAGGCGGCGGAAAAAGACGACGCAAGGGCGCAGTGCTCTTTAACAATCTATTCGCCTTTTCAATCGGTAATCTACAAAAATCCCACTTTGTGGGGATTGACATGTATTAATACGTATGATAGTTAACGTGCCTCGGGAAATCGGGTATCTGTAGTAAAAAATCAGGGAAAGGATTGTATCAGCCGGTAATAGTATGTGGAATACACAGAAAGGCCGTTTTGAAACAAGAATAATTTACAATTAAAATGAAACCCATGTATCTTCAAGGATGCATGGGCTTTTTTTATTACCATAAATGGGGGGGTGGCAATGAAAAAATTATTTGCGGTACTGGCAGCGTTATTTATTCTTGTGGTAATGGTAAATTGCAGCAGTAATGGAGACGGCAGTTCATCGGACGGATCCAAAGACACAGACACTGTGGCTTCTGATGTTGGCACATCGGGCGGCAGCATAACAACCCCCAGCGGGGATGCCGCGGTGACTATTCCGGAAAGTGCCCTCAGCAGCGAAGCACCCATCACTGTATCTCTCAGCACTCGGGTAACACCTCCCGGAAACGTTGGAAGTTCTTATGAGTTTACTTCCAACGGTCAAACATTCGCCGCTCCCGTAACCATCAGCATCAAATATGACCCTAATTTATTGCCGGCAGGCGTGGATCCGTCCAAATTGAAGCTGGCCCGTTTAGCGTCCAATGGAACATGGGAAATCATAGAAGAATCAACCACGGACACAATCAACCATGTTGTCAGCGGACCGACCAATCACTTTTCAACATATTCCATCGTTGTGAACGAAAGAAAAGCCTTTGGGGAACAAACAGGCGAGTTTAATTCCGTAATTGCCTATTCCAATGGAACCACTGAAAATATTTCCAACGAGTACAACTCTTACAGCGGTTACAATACCGGCATGAAATGGCTGTGTGATGAATACGTCAATAGGTATTACAAACAGATTTACGACAGGGAAATCAGAATCGAAGGACGCAAAGCCGGTGACTACTACGCAAACGCGGCGGCAAGGGGACTGACGGCTTATCCCAACGATGGAACCGAACAGCCCCAGGTCGGAGACATCCTTATTTCCGAATACGGGGATTATGGTCATGTGGCAATTGTTGCGGAAGTGCAGGACAATAAAATATTTGTCATTCAGCAGAACTGGAGTGACAACGGTGCCGATGACCGGTATCCCGTTACAAGAGACGGGAACCATGTGTATCCCTTTGACGGGAAAAAGGGCAATTATGAAGTCAAGGGCTGGCTGAGAGCCAATACGGAGGCTGCTGCTTACAGCATATCGGGAAACATTACACTGGATAGCGCCGGTATGTCGGGGGTCACCGTCACGCTGATGGGAGCGACTTCATCCAGCACAACCACCGATTCCAGCGGCCATTACAGTTTCAGCGGAGCCGTAAACGGCAACTACACGATTACACCGTCGCAAACAGGTTATACCTTCAACCTCACGAGTATCAGTATAACGGTTAATAATGCCAATATTTCGGGACAGAACTTCACGGCAACGCCCAATACTTATACCATTTCAGGCACAGTCAGCGGAGATGTAGTTGCCGGTGTGACCATAACACTAACCGGAACAGGTTCCCGTGCTATAACCACCGATTCCAGCGGCCATTACAGTTTTACCGGCGCGGCCAACGGCAATTACACCATTACGGCCTCGAAAACAGATTACAGCTTTACCCCTGCGATTATCAGCGCAACCGTGAACAATGCCAATCTTACGGGACAAAATTTCACGGCAACAGCCAATACCTATACCATAACAGGTCAGGTCAATCTTAACGGAGCAGGAATGGCGGGAGTTACCGTTACCCTAACCGGATCCGGTTCAGTTTCCATCGTGACAGGTGCGGACGGTACGTACACATTTACCAATGCTGCCAACGGATCATATGTTTTAAGCTTCACGTGCGCGGGATACATTTTCAGCCCATCACCCCTGAGCATAGAAATCAGCAACGCGGATTACACGGTGCCTTATGTTATCGCGGCAACACCGGTTTACACCATATCCGGTAAGGTTAGCGGGGATGTGGTGTCAGGTGTAACAATCACATTGACCGGAACCGGTTCCGTTACCACAACGACCGATGGAAGCGGCAATTACAGTTTCAGCGGTGCTGCCAGTGGCAGTTATACCATTACACCTTCAAAGACCGGCTATATCTTCAATCCTGTGAGCATCAACGCAACCGTGAACAACGCCAATCTGACAGGGCAGAATTTTACGGCTGCGGAGAATACATATACTATTTCGGGAGCGGTAAGCGGGGATATTATATCCGGCGTGACGATAACGCTTACGGGAACCGGTTCCGTTACCACAACAACGGATAGCAACGGTAATTACAGTTTTATAGGCGCCCAAAACGGTAATTACACAATTACGGCATCGAAAGCCGGTTATACCTTCAGTCCGACAAGTATCGCCATAACTGTCAGCAATGTCGATGTAACAGGAAAGAATTTTACATCGACAGGCAGCGGAAGTACTCTTAGAATTGTTTATCATTCAGACCAGTCGGGCAACTTCGACATCTGGAAGACGGATGAGCAGGGAACAAACAAGATTCAACTTACCAACTCAGCAGCGAATGAGATGTATCCAAAATGGTCAAAGAATGGCCAAAAGATCGTCTATAATTCAGATATAAGCGGAAACGATGATATTTGGCTGATGAACAACGACGGTTCCGTAAAAACCCAATTAACCACAAACGCTGCTGGTGATGATCATCCTATCTGGACACCCGATTCAACAAAGATACTCTTCTTTTCATACAGGGACGG
>CAYMWM010000072.1:0-13613 GCA_964394185.1 uncultured Smithella sp. | reverse complement strand
GGGAACAGCGTGACAAGGGGACACATTGGCGTGACAGGGACGGGGGAAGTGACATCTATATTATGGATGCCAACGGAGCCAATCAAACGAGATTGACTACCATTAATGGGAAAACAGGCGTGAATGGTATAGGAATATCCCCGGATGGAACAAAAATAACTTATACGTCGCAGTCCTCCGGTGGCAATTGGGGTTATAATTCCGAATTGTATTCAGCGACGCTTACCTGTGCCGGAAATGCATCTACCTGTTCGATTTCAAATATTTTGAAAATTGCTAGTTTTGATAGTCAACATGACACAGCACCCGGTTTCACGCCTGATGGCAAGATACTATGGGCATCGGGAAGAAACAATCCTTACGGTCAATGTGCTACCAACTGTTATTTCACAACGCTGGAGATATTCAGGATCAATTCTGACGGTATAGGGGAAGTAAAGATCACCAGTAATACCATTACATCCGACAGGGAACCTGTTGCCACACCTGACGGGAGCAAAATAATTTTCACTTCCGATAGAGCGTTTTCTTCGGCCAGCACATCCAATACCAGTGATTTGTGGATAGTAAACAGTGATGGTACAGGAATGACCCAGGTTACCAATACCCCCGCTTACAACGAGGGAAGTGCTGATTGTATTAATGCGACTGCTTTATCAACAATTCTGTTTTCTGAAACTTTTGAAAGTTATTCCATCGGAAGTGCTCCAAGTGGCTGGTCAGTGGCGTGCCCCGGTGTGAGTGTAGTCGTTTCTTCAACACAGGCAAATAATGGAAGCAAGTCCGTATTTATGCAAGGCGGAGCTTACAACGGATCCAATCTGGATTATAATGTTTCTGGTTTAAGCATGACCTACAACACGTATGATTATACATTCTATATGTATACTGATGACACACAGTGGACAGGAACGGCAGACGGTCGTGAGGGATCCAGTTTGGAGATGGCAGGAATAGGAGTCGGCATGTTTGTCGATAAAATTGGCAGTACGTTTACGCTAGTTCTGGCCGGTTCTGTTGAACAGACTCTCGCTTTTCCGGCATCCACCGGGACCTGGGTGAAGTATGACATAGTCTTTAATCCTAGTACGAAAACAGTCAGTTATTATGTGAATGATTCATTCGTAGGGAATGGTTCAACCTTTACTTCAGCAAGAACAATGCTTGAAGTTGCTGCAGGTTCAGCAAATGTGGGGAATCCCACTGCTTATTTTGACGATTTACTAATCGTTGCTCAATGATATTTTATAATTCTAGTGAGGGTCCTGTCCGACATAATATTGGTATTATTCAGGCACGATCCTCATAATACTTTAAAATAAAAATATTATAATACTATCTCATAAGCTGGATAATTATGTAAACTTAACATTTTTTTGAAAACAAGAATAAAAAATCAACGGACGTATGTCTGTAAAATGAATAATTGAACAAAGTAACTTTAAGGTTGTTCAATAATAGTTATGCTTTTTAATGTCCATTTGAAGCGGTAATCTTCTTTTCTGACAACTTCCAAAAACTTGCGCTGGCAGGTACATACATAACAAAAACGTGAATGTCTTTGCAGCATGATTTCCGTGATTGACATATTAAGATACGCTTTCTATACTTATCTCCGGAACAAAATATCATTATAAACAGTTTAATAATCTATGAGAAAAAAAATCTTAAAACGCAAACCGGAAAAGCACGACTATATCATCTGGTCTATTAGACTCCTGGTAATCTTTTCAATATTCGTCAGTCTTTTTTTTATTGGTTCTCAGCTTATCAACGATGAACCCGTAACGAAAAAAGAAGTCATTGAAGCGTTGAGCAAAAGAATCGAACTGCTGTTCTGGTCTGTCGTAACGCTGGTGCTGACATTCCTGCCGGACTACATTGAATCCAAAAACATCCATCTTCCTTATCTTCTCGAAATCATCATTGTCATTTTTATTTTTGCCGGTATCTTTGTGAGTGTCCGTTTTGAGTTATATAATTACGTTTTCTGGTGGGATGATCTGCTGCATACCCTCTCGGGGGTGATTATAGGGTTTATCGGATTCATTATTATTTATAAAATCAACGGCAAATACAGCATGAATATCAGTCCACTGCTGGTGGCCGTATTTGCCTTCACGTTTGCGATGACGATGGGCGTCATCTGGGAAATATTCGAATTCGAGATGGATGTTATTTTTGGCACGACCATGCAGTCGTGGGATTTGCCCGACACCATGGCTATGATGGGAAGGCCTTTTCAGGGCAGCGGCCTGCGTGATACCATGTCCGATCTCATCGTCAACAGCGCGGGTGCGCTTTTGACATCGGTTATCTGCTATGTTTTATATAAACGGGAAAAGAGAAAAACATTGAAAATGATGCGGGAAATATTTCCGGAAAAATAAGGAGACACAAAAAGATGCAAAAATATTGGCAGTTGAAAGGTAAAAAAGTACACTCACGAAACATAGATGTGTCAACCTACGAATATGACGGACAGAGAATTATTGTTGAAGGCGTTCTGAGAGACGACCGTTTTCAGGATACCTACTTAATGACGGGCGAAAAGTTTCCCCCGGGCCCCATTCATCACATGGCTATCCGTCTGCTCATTAATTGTTCCAATCTTCAGATCGAGGATATTGATGTTGAGTTTATAACCGTTCCCCGCGAAATATGCCGGGAAACGCTCAACTGCCTTGACAAAATAAAAGGGATGACCGTTGCCAGAGGTTTTACCGTGGAGGTGAAAAAACTCGCGGGAGGCCCTAAGGGATGCACGCATCTGGTGACGCTTCTGCTGGCAATGGCACCTGCAATTTTTCAGGGGTACGCGGCCTATCAGGCGCAAAAACCCTCATCGCCTGACCCGGAGCGGGCAAAGATGATTTTGCTTTTTTTGCTCAATACCTGTCACGCCTGGCGCGAGGACGGCCCCAACGTGGAACTGTTTAAAAGGATGCAGCAGATTGGATAAATAATGAAACAGGCTATCGGTAGAACTCACGTGACAGAAATAATAAGAGGGATCGTTGCTTTATGGCTGGCGCTGTTTGCCGGATTTATACCCAGCGCGCTCGCTGCCGATTCTGCGCCCATGGCTTTTGTCGAATCCCAGATAAGAGCGCATCCGGGGCGAACCGGCGTTTACGTTTTAGATACGGGCATGGAAGCGCTTCTGGCAAGAGCCTGGTTGGCGGAGAACGCCCGAAAAACGATCGATGTTCAGTACTTTATATGGAGTACGGACAACATAGGCATTCTGGCAGCGGAGGCGCTGCTTAATGCGGCTGACCGCGGAGTGCACGTCAGGGTGCTTGTGGATGACATCATGATTGACGCACCGGACAAGGCGTTGCTGGCCCTAGCCCGTCATCCGAACATCGATATCCGCATCTATAATCCCCGTATCTCAGTCGGCGTTCCCTTGCAAAAACGGGTGATGAACCTGCTGACGGATTTCCGCGGTCTCAATCAACGCATGCATGACAAGACACTGGTTGTTGACGGCAAAATAGGCATTACGGGCGGACGAAACATGGCTGTGGAATATTTCGACTACAACCACGAGTACAACTTTCGCGACCGCGAAGCACTGCTGCTTGGAGAAGCAGTCAAGGAAATTCATGCCAGTTTCGAGTGTTTCTGGAACAGCAAACTGAGTATCAGAGTCGAGGAACTTTATGACGGCTGGGGCCTGATGCAGAAAAACGTCAGTGTGAACGGCGGCGAAATAAGAGCAATATACCGCTGGCTGCATGAGTACGCCAAATCCCCGGAAAATTTTGCTCCCGAGGTGCGGACTGCCATAACGAATGTGCCGTCATCTTTTGCCGCCATGTCCCGCCGGATCATATGGGACAGAGTGGAATTCATCCGCGACAGGCCGGGCAAGAATGACAATATTATATCACTTGATGGCGGCGGACAGACCGCCGAGGCGCTGGCTAATCTGGCCTTGGGTGCTAAAGAGCGGATCGTGATTCAGTCTCCTTATCTGGTGCTGTCCGACAGAGCAATAGAATTATTCCGCAGCATAATCGCCCGCGGCGTCAAGGTGCGTATCAATACCAATTCAATGGCTTCAAACGACAATTTCGCGGCATTTAGCGGTTACCGGAGCCAGCGCAAACAATTACTCAAAATGGGAATGCAAATCTATGAATACAAGCCCTTGCCGGACGTCCAGAAAAAGCTGATGCAGCGCATTCCTGTACTGAAAAGCAAAACACCGATTTTCACCCTGCACGCAAAAACCATGGTTGTTGATGCCAGAACCGTTTATATCGGAACGTTCAACTTTGATCCGCGTTCCGAGAATTTGAATACCGAAGTCGGTGTTGTTATCCGCAACCCTGAACTGGCGCGTGAAGTTGAAGCCGCCATCGAAACCGATATGGCGCCGGGCAACAGCTGGGATGCCGCCAGGGACAATCCCGACCGGTATGTTTCAGCGGTAATCCGAACCAAAGTGAGGCTCTATCAATTACTGCCTCTCAAGCCTCTTCTGTAGTCCAAAAGCCATCTGGAGCAGGCAGGGGGGATTGTGTTAAAATATCCGTAAAACATCTGAAATGAAACGCAAAAATACAGGATAAAAAATCCGGAAAGATGAAGAAAGTAATCCTTATATTCGTTGTTATATTGGTAATCGGTCTCGTGGCTCTGGAAATCTATTTCAGAAAAACCGTGACTTATATCGAGCAACAGGAAGAACAGGCCATCAGGATGACGGATACGGTGGAAAGAGATCCGAGAGCTTTCTGCAAGTCCACCGCAAAAGGAAGAAGGTTTGTTCCCGATACCCATGCTGTTATACGCAACCATATAACTTCCCATCGCGATATTAAGATGGATATCAATTCCAACGGTTTTAGGGGTGAAGAAATCCCAAAAGAAAAAAAAGACGGGGAAATCCGCATTCTGGTGATGGGAGATTCCGTAACCTGTGGCGATACTCTGCCGATTGATGAAATTTTTGTTACAACAATGGGGAAAACCCTCAATGATGGGAAACAGAAAAAAACCATAAGAGTCATCAACGGCGGACTCGGGGATATTGGACTGGAAGAGGAAGTGGATATTCTGATGGAGCAGGGTCTGGCGGTTAACCCGGACATTGTTCTTTTTGTTTTTTATACAAACGACAGCCGTCCGCCGTGGAGCTTTACTGAAAACATCGGGCAAAGAGGATGGCTGAGAAAACACAGTGTGCTGGCGGAAACGATTTATAAAAATATAAAATTCAGGCAATGGCTCAGGGAGCAGGGCCCCGAAAAATTTGCCTGGACCGAGGAAGTGACCCGGCTGGATTGGGCCAATGATAGAACAGCTTTTAGAAAGTTGGCCGATATAGCCAAATACGAATGGGGTGCCGGATGGCAGGAGGATTCGTGGGCTAGTGTCCGGGATGATTTCGGGCGGGTGAAAGCCTTGTCTGAAAAATACAAATTTGAAGTCGCGATTGTGGCTTATCCGGTGGCTTTTCAGGTTTATGCCAGTTTCGTTGATGATTATCCCCAGAGAAAACTGGAAGAGATAGCGAATTCGTTGGACTTTAAATATCATGATCTTCTGCCGTTATTGAGAAACCACAACAAACAGAAATTGTTTTTTGATCATTGCCATCCCCTTGCTGTGACCAACGATCTTGTGGGCAGGGGAATTGCCGATTTTGTAAATAAAGATTTTCTGGAAAAGGAATAATTTCTTTTTACAGATATCCTCATTTTTGCCGTTAAAAGTGCTTTGACACACGAAATTCATATTGATATAGTGAGCCCAGTAGAGAGCGAGCGAAGCGAAGCTCGATGCGTAAGGCGAACTATCCCCGACGCGGAGCGGGATCGGGATCGTAGCCCAGCTTGTTTAAATATCCAGCCGAAAAAAAATAACGAACAGTTTTTAAAAAGGAGTCAGGAAAGGAGACATTACAATGAATTTAAATCACCCGGAAGCAACTACACAGGCGTTGAACATTCTAAGGAGCGGAAGTGTATTTCAGTGGTATGTCATCACTCTCCTTCTGCTTGTCTTGTATGTTTATGCCAACGAGTTTCAGAAGCGCAATTATAACGTTATTGCCGGAGGCCTCGCGCTTTACATGGTTCACTGGTTTGTGGAAATCATCAATGCGCTCATTCAGCACTTTTCCGGTCATGCGCTCTGGACGGTGCCTGCGGGAACAGCCTTCGAAATCATGGTGGGTGTCGGAATAGAAATAAGCCTTATGTTTTCTATTGCCGGAATTGTTGTCTGTAAACTGCTGCCGAAAGATCCCAAAATGAAAATCCTGGGTATCAACAACCGTTTATTGTTTTCAATTGTAAATGCCGCGTTAGCCTCCATTCTGGAAATATTCCTGGTAAAGACGCCGGGGTTTGTATGGGTTTACGGATGGTGGGGGGCTTTAACGGTTTTTATTACCGTTTACATTCCGTTTTTTGCCGCCGCCTGCTATGTCCATGACTGGCAGCCCCGGGCACAGAAACTTTTCATCGGTTCGCTGTTCGCCGTCAACGCCATTGCACTGATTGTATTTGCGGGAGTACTCAAGTGGATATAAGAGAAGATGGTCTGTTTAAAACGCTCATCTGCTGTGTTACGCTGCAAACCGCACCACTCAACGTATGTCCCGGTTGCCTGAAAATAATGAAAAAATATTCGTTTTGAAAAAAAAATAATAGTGATATTATCCAAAAATCGAAAGTAAATAATTTTAGTTTATAAGCCATATGACAAATAAGAAAATAAAGGGGAACATGCTTATGGAGAAGATAAAAATATTTGTTATCGCATTGCTCTTCAGTTTTACCGGCTCCGTTTTGCCTTATGCATATGCCGATACCTGGACGCAGAAGGCCGATTTCGGAGGGACGGCATCCAACGCCCAGATAGGCTTATCCATCGGCGATAAGGGATATGTTTGGGAGCGCAGCACAAAATATTTCTGGGAATATGATCCCGCTGCCGATACCTGGATACAAAAGGCCAATTTCACAGGAACATTGACAACCGATGTTGTCGCGTTTACCATCGGGAACAAGGGGTATCTGGGAACAGGTTTAAGCAGTTCGGAATATAAAGCGGAATTTTGGGAATACGATCCCGCAACCGGTGATTCGGGCGCATGGGCGCAAAAGGCCGATTTTGCGGGAGAAGTACGAAAGAATGCAGTCGGCTTTTCCATCGGGACAAAGGGTTACATCGGGACAGGGTCGCATCTTGCATCATACTTTAAGGATGTCTGGGAATACGATCCATCATCCGGTGTTGATGGTGCCTGGGCGGAGGTGACTAATTTTGGAGGAATAGAACGCAATTATGCCGTCGCTTTTTCCATCGGCAGCAAGGGATATGTCGGAACCGGGTCCGATGGTTCATCATACTATAAAGATTTCTGGGAGTATGATCCCGACCTGGATGCCTGGACACAGAAGGCCGATTTTGGCGGAATAGAGCGTTATCGGGCTGTCGGTTTTGCCATTGGCGACTATGGATACATCGGGCTGGGATATTCGTCGTCGGGTTATAAAAAAGATTTCTGGGAGTATAATCCAAGCACAAATATCTGGACACAGAAGGCCGATTTTTCAGGGACGGCGCGATATGCGGCCACTTACTTTGTTGTCGGGAACAAGGGCTATGTGGGAGGCGGATATTCCGGTTCATATCCGGTGGACTTCTGGGAATATGATCCCGCCGGTTCTGTCACACCCAATCAATTCACCTTTACTGACCAGACCAATGTTGCCTTGAGCACGGCGTTTACTTCCAATACCATTACGGTATCGGGAATCACGGCCGCCACAGCCATTTCCATTACGGGTGGCACGTATTCCATTAATAGCGGCGCATACACAGATATCGCCGGAACCGTAAACAATGGGAATACGGTAACGGTCAAAGTGACGTCATCGGCAAGTTATTCCACGACAACCCATGCGACGCTTACCATCGGCGGACTCTCTGATACTTTTAGCGTGACGACGCAGGCGGGCGATTCGACACCGGACCAATTCACTTTTAAAGACATGTCAAAAGTCGCCTTAAGTACAGAGTACACATCCGATTCCATAACCATATCGGGCATTGTCGTGCCCGCGCCCATCTCCATTACCGGTGGTTTATATTCCATCAACGGTGGAATCTATACAAGCGCGGCCGGTACAGTGGTGAATGGTGATACCGTGACGGTCAAACAGACATCATCGGCAAATTACTCTACAACAACGGATGCAGAACTTACCATTGGCGGCGTATCCGACACTTTTAGCGTGACCACAAAGGCCCAATCGAGCGGCGGTGGCGGCGGTGGTGGCGGATGTTTCATAGCGACGGCTGCGTTCGGGTCGCCATTGGCCGGTCAGGTTGAAATTCTACGGCAGTTCAGAGATGGATATTTATTGACCAATGCCCCGGGGAAGGCATTTGTTTCCTGGTATTACGAGAATGGTCCTGTTGCCGCGGGATGGATTAAGGACAAGCCTCTGGCAAAAGTTGCGGTTCAGGCCGCGCTTTATCCTTTAATCGGATTTTCCTTCCTGCTGATTACCGGCTATCTGCCCGTGGCAATATTAGGACTTCTTCTGTTCACCTTTCTTTGCTTACGTTTCAAACAAAGGAAGTTAATCGCCGGATAATCGGAAAAATATAAAAAATTAAAGCTCTGAAACCGGATAATGTTTCAGAGCTTTTTTTTGAAAGTATATAATTAAAATTTACATATAAATATTTTATCATACACAGGAGAGGTGTTTGGGATAAATGAGAGGATTGTTAAACAGACGGAAATGGATATGGATTTTTATAATAGCCACATGTCTTTTTATTCCGGCGGTTGTCTTCGGCAATGACGACTCCCAGATATGGAAAGTCGGACAGCGGCGCTGGACGCTTGAGGAAGAAAAGAAATACAGCAAATGGGTGGCCGCGAACATTAAGGAAGATTTTTTTGTCCGCTATCAGATTCCCGTGGATTGCGCCGATGTCGTGTATGCCATCCGCTGGATTTATGCCAGGATTGCTCATTTGCCGGCAGCAGCCACAACCATTGATAATGAACTGATCGGCCACTGGTCGGAGAACTGGAGAAATCTTCCCACGAATAAAATATGGCATAAGGATAAACGATTCCGGGCTGCTCTGATGTATCTGCTTTCAAAATCCTCAACAAGAAGTCTGCCCCTGGACACTTATCCCATCCTGATTTCAGCCGATTCAGTAAAGCCGGGCACCCTTTTCTTTATCGGCGAAGCACACGCGGGTCTGATTCGGGAGGTCATTATGGATGGAAGCTCCGCCCATCCGATTCAGACATTTGAAGCCACAATGCCTCCCCGCATCCAGAAATTGAACCTCAAGAATTTCGTTTCATCCAACCCTGAATCTTCATTCCAATCCGGTCTGGTAAGATTCCGGTGGCTGATGAAAAAAAATAATAAGTGGCAATATATTCCTGTAAAGCAGCTTCCGTATTATTCCGAAGAGCAGTATTCACAGGATTTCAACAGCGGCTACGCCGATTATCTCGAGTCTGTCGCCAAGCGGATCGACTCGAAAATTTATGACCCGCTGGACAGGATAAAAAGGTCACTGGAAGTATTCAATCGCCAGCTGCAAACCAGAATTCCCGTTGTCTTAAAGGGTTATGAAAAATGTTACAAAAAACATTGTCCCGAAGGTTCACATTTATGGGATCTCTACAGTACACCCGGACGTGATGAGTATATCTATGTCGTGATTACCCATCTGAAAGAAATCATCAGACAGCATAATATACCCTCTGAAGAGATTCTGGATAAAATGGTTCAAATGAATCTTCAAATTTCATCGAAACGCACCATCACTGTCAGTGAAGTGTTTCAGAACGCGGCATGGATGTCTTCGGATCCGGAAGATTCCCTGGACGCAAGATGGGGGCTGGATAAATGCGGCATCATAGAAAAACGCATTAAAAATGCACAGGACACCATTGCCTTTATAAGGAAAACCTATGAAGAGACGAATCCCCGGTTTGCCGAACGGTCGATTTTGACGAGGCAGATCATTCTGGATGAAATGCTGGAAGAAAAGAAAAAATTAAACTGCGCAACGCGCAATACCGCTTTGATGAACGGTCATGAAAGCAAGCCTGCATCAATAAAACAGGACGATTGAGATACCTTGGAAGCTTTTTTTCTGAAGCCGCAAGAAAATAAAACGGAATTTCGCAGAGAAAGAGAAATATAGACGGGAAACGGATGAACCGGGAATAAAAACACATATTCCGGATGTTCCGTAACTGTGGGAACAGTCACGGAACATCCGGGTATGTTAAACTAATCTTTTTATGCCGGTATTAATTGAGCCTATTTTTTAGTATCAATAACGGCTTCAACCCGGCGGTTCTTCTGGCGTCCTTCTTCCGTATTGTTGCTGGCGATGGGAGCTTCTTCTCCGTAACCGGCGGTCTTGATACGCTTGCCGTCTATACCGAATTTATTAATCATGTATTGACGAACGCTTTTCGCCCGTTTTAAGGATAACTTCTTGTTGTAGGCGGCATTCCCAACATTATCGGTATGACCTTCGATTGTAACGACTGTGCCGGGATTTGCTTTCATGAAATCGGCTACTTTCTTGATGTTGTCATAATATTTTTCTTTGACGATTGCCTTGGCTGTATCGAACTCAACATTAAGCGCAATGGCTTTCTTCACGGCTGGTCTTTTATTGGTGCCACAGTCACTGATGTATTTATCGTAACTGATTTCCGGCAGAGCGCCAGCCCTGGCCACTGTGCTTTTTGAGATGACGGATCCGCCATCCTTGATGCGTTTATCAAAAATGATTTCCGGAAGTACACCGGCCCTGACCACTGTGCTTTTCTGGCAGCAGGTGCCGCAATCCTTGATATTTTTATCAAAAGTTAATGCCGGTAATGCGCCGGCCCTCACATCCGCCTGTGCCGCCGTAAAAGCAGCCATCATTACTGCTATAAAAACCAGAATTGCTATCTTTTTCATATTGCTCTCCTTTTATAATGAATTTGTATAATCAATTTTCGCAATAAACTTTGAATAAATTGAGCTTTTCATTCAATATGTTAAAAAATATTTTACTTTGTTTTTTATACGCCTAATAAATTCATTTGTCAAACCGGATATGGCCTTTTTTTTAAAAAAAAATATCATTATCCTGTAAATACAATATCTTAGAAATTGATGGCTAAACAACGAAAGACGCAATAATCCCTGTTTCCATTTGACAATAAATCAGATATAATTAAATTAATATTAGGAATAACATAAAAGTAAACCGCAATAACCTTTAGCCTGTTCTCAGGCGTCTCTTCAAATTTGATATAAGGAGGCATCTTTATGGAGACAAGAAGAGAAAGAAAAAACATCATCCTTAAAATTCCAAGAAGTCAATTAGTCAACCGGAAAATCAAACAGGTCAATGCCAGGATAAAGTCAACCTTTAAAAGAATTAAGCACGGCTGACGGATCTGCTGTATCAAAGCGCGTAATAATTTGTCAAAAAACCATCAGAATCATCATTCCTTCAGGAAGGAGGCGATTAATTTATGCCGATATTTATGATGTTCGGTAAATATACCGGTGATTCGCTCAGGAATGTTTCGGAGCAAAGAACAAAAAAGGCCGTAAAGATTATCGAGAAAAACGGCGGAAAGGTGATTTCCATGTATGCCGTTATGGGGGAACATGATCTGGTCTTTACCCTCGATTTCCCCGATTCGGAAAAAGCCATGTCCGCTTCCATAGGATTGAGCATGCTGACGGGCATTTCGTTTGCCACATCACCGGTCGTTGAAGTGGAAAAGTTCGACCATCTGATGTCCAAAATAGAAAAGATATAGTCAGGGAAAGATAATGACGCCGAGTATTTACAAGAAATATATCGTTCGCGTTTCCGAAAACGCATTGATATCATTACTCCTGAGTTCACTGGAAGCCTATTCCGTCAAGAAAAAAGATATCAAGGAGAAAGGCAGGCCGAAATCCCGCATCGAAGTTTACGGGAGCCTCTTCGGGCATGAAGTCGTCATGAAAAGCAAATCCATCCTTTACCATATTGAGATGGTGCACACGGATACAACCGCCGAGCAGAGAAGAAGTTCCGTGGACGAGAACAAGGAAGCCATTTCTCTGAAGGCCGATGTGATAACATCATTCTGGCCGCATCTTGTTTATCTGGGTGATTTTCACTCGCACCCGTTTAAAAGCACAAAGGAAGTATCGGACAGTAAACTGTACTTCATGTCGGACAACGACCGCGGGTGGCTCAACAACAATTTCTGGAAACAGAAGGGATACCGCGTAGGTCTGGTCGTGACCATTGCCGCGATGGAAAAAGCCGGAACAAAAGCCTGCGACTGGGTTGCCAACAACTGCGTTGAGGCGACGCTGGGCAATTACAGGCTGTGGCTGGCTGCCTATTGTACTTTTTCCCGGAAGGGCGAATATTGCTATACCGGAGATAATGATGCATCCGTGACGCTGGATTGTCCGGCTCTGACCGGCCTGCGACTGGAACACGCCGATTTTGGCCGGTTCAAAAACGGGAAGTATACCTCGTCATAAAAAGTAGCAGAGGGGTGTTGAAAATACTCATCTGCGGCGTTAGAAAAGAGAGGGACTTGCCTCGGTTGCCATTGCGAGACGCGTCTCACACGGTGTGGCAATCTAAAACAAGAGATTGCTTCGTCACTACGTTCGCAATGACGAATACCTTATTTATTTCTTTGCAGGCAAAAACGGCTTAAAACCATTCTTAATAATTTCGCTGAAATTTACCGTCAAATCATTGAGCGACATCTTTATTTTCTGATTAAACCAGTCCTGATAAAGACCGGCAAACCCCGAAGCGTATAAATTCACACAAACCAGAAACTGACTTTTGTTTTTGATGGTTGACATCTTCTTTTCGTCGCTCATGATTTTATCAATAAAGAGCGCCTTGAATTTGTTGAAAAAAGGCGTGGCGCGCTGCGAATTAATCAGCAACCTGTAAAATTCCTGATCATTTTCTATAAAGCGCGCGATATTTGTGACAAATGGCAGGGGATTCTCAATCAGCCGGGTATCCTTATCCTTAAATTCATCCAGAAATGTAAACAGGGCCGCGATAATCTCATTTTCAATCTGTTCCGAAACAGCCCCGACACTCGAATAGTGCGCGTAAAACGTCCCCCGGTTAATATCCGCACGGGTGACAATGTCCTTGATGGTAATGTTATCTATATCCTTTAACTTCGTCAGCTCCACAAATGCCTGCCGGATTAATTTTCTGGATCGCACGGCGCTGCGGTACTCCGCTTTTTCGCGTGTTGCCTTTTTTTTCATTTTAAAACTCCTGAAGAAAAACGTTCCAAAGTCGGACAAATCGTCAAAATGTGTTCAATATTGTACAAACCAGCCCAACATTGTCTATTGACTATTGGTCATATGTTCTATATTATACTTATGAACAAAATGCAACACTTGTTTGATTTTGACAAAAGAAGATAAGAAAAAAAGTAAAACCGATAAACGTGATGCAGGCAAAAAGATAATAAACGAAGCTTAAAAACTCAGGAAAAAACAATGGCCAGCAAAACAGCCCCCGTTAAAAGAAAAAAAGAT
>CAYMWM010000071.1:13925-17325 GCA_964394185.1 uncultured Smithella sp. | reverse complement strand
CGTAAGTCAGTTCGGCGCAGACAGGACTGCAGTCGAAGCCGCCGACCTGCTGGAAATAGGTGAACTGAGAAATTTCCATTCCGTCGAGCCATACTTCCCAGCCCAGGCCCCAGGCACCAAGTGTCGGGGATTCCCAATCATCTTCGACAAAGCGTATGTCATGATCGAGGGGATCAATGCCGAAACTTTTGAGCGAATCAAGGTAGAGTTCCTGAATGTTCACCGGTGAAGGTTTCATAATCACCTGATACTGGTAATAATGCTGAAGGCGGTTGGGATTTTCACCGTAGCGGCCGTCCGTGGGACGTCTCGATGGCTGAACATAGCCTACATTCCAGGGTTCCGGGCCGAGCGCGCGCAAACAGGTGGCGGGATGAAAGGTGCCCGCTCCCACTTCCATGTCATACGGCTGCTGAATGACGCACCCCTTGGAATGCCAATATTTTTCGAGGGCAAAAATCAATTCTTGAAAAGTCACAATGATCTCCTTGCTGTTTTGAAAAAAAATTTGTCAAAAGTGTCAATTTTTATATAAAAATGACAGGGCATTAAGTAGCATGTTCATCTGTATGGTGTCAATATAAAAAGGATTAAATCATTTCATGAGCACCGTGATTTTCCGAGTGCTGCGATTTGGTGCCTTGACCTCAAGGTAAAAATCAAGGTTCATCAGGATAAGCTGTTAAAAAGGAAATAAAAACAAATATTCGAACCGGTGGATTAGCTGAATATTACCTTGTATCTCATTAACGGATAATTTATCAGAATTGTGGACTTCACCTGTCAGGGTTCAGTCGTGTGTAATTATCAGAAGTAAGGATTGCGGATTGAAAGGTTCAACGAAAAACTAATCCGGTGCGGCTTGAGCGGGTGGGTTGCTTGGTTCAAAGTTCTTTTTTCCCAAACTCTGCACGTTCCATCAAGGATCTTCGCTGTGCATAGAGCAGTGCGAAACCAATGATAGGCAACAGGATATCGGTCCACAAAATAACGCCTGCATTTCCCGGAGCCATATTGTGCGTTGTAAAAATTTGGTAAATATGACCTCCCGCTGCACCCCACAGGAAGAAGGCGGGAGGAATAAAGGTTGCTAATCTGAATGTCAGGTTATGTCTGAAAGCCATAAGGCCCGCCACTCCCATACCGAGACTGGCGAACCCAACTTCCAGTTGGAAGGGGCTATTTGCCCACCCAATGAATTTCGCAGTGTAATCTGCGAATACTACATGCATTAAGAAGTTGTTCAGATACCCGATCCCTATGCTGAAAAGGAAAAAATATGCGACAAGGGCTTCGATAATGACTGGCTTGCTTATTGGTCTTTTCTTGAAAAGAATGGAGACCAATGAACCGATAAGTCCCATGACGAGAAGGGAAACAGAAGGATTAGACAAAACAAGTTTAATCAATGAAGCGATCATTTTTTTGCCCCTTTTTTGATAAAATAATCTGAAAATACGATAAAAAACACTGCAAACATTATTAAGGCAATAACTAACGATTTATTTTATGAAATATGGTTATTATTATTTTATATAAATGTCAATCTCCCCGAAAGAGAGATTATACTTTTTTATCATATTATTGCTGTTTGAAAGTTTGATAATTCTGACTTTGTTCTGATGCTTGCTGAAAGTCAGAAAAAATACAAATCAGATTGTCCGGGCACTACGATTCGGAGAAATGCCCTTGGTGTAAAAAACAAGCCTTACTTTGATAAGCGTTAAGGAAGGAAGAAATAAAAAAACAAACATTCAAGCCGGTAGAATCGTTGAATATATCTATGAATATTGCAGTTTTTAGAGTTGTAAAAAATTGTGGATTTCTAGTTGAAAGATTTTTTATTTATTCAGCCCAATTAATTGTCCAATACAGCTTTTTCGGCTTCTTTATATAATCCGTATATACTTTTTTTCTTAAATTTTCAGCCAGTCTCTTCATTCTACTAATTTCCTGACCGGATAATTTAGCAGCTTTCTCCCATTGTTCTGCTGCCCTATGAGGCATTCCAGCTTCTTCCATAGCCAATGCAAGCTGTGCCCTTTCTAGTCCTTCTTGCATTATTTTTCCT
The DNA here is from genome assembly GCA_964394185.1 of uncultured Smithella sp. Taxonomy (GTDB): domain Bacteria; phylum Desulfobacterota; class Syntrophia; order Syntrophales; family Smithellaceae; genus Smithella. The sequence continues at coordinate 15,254 of CAYMWM010000071.1, read as the reverse complement.
TTACCCGCCGGGTCGGACTTTTTCTCTATTTGTCTTAAAACGATTGCAGCAAAAGGAAATGAAAATCCAAGGTTATTCTTTTCCGACTGATTCTTCCTAAATATGCGAAAACCATCTTTCGAGTTTAAATCAACAACATTCCAGCGATGAATTAACGCTCTTAGAAAATCGCTGTCCCTTTGAGCACGTTGAGCCAGCATTTGTTGTTCCGCCGACAATTTTGCTTTAATGATAGTTTTATGAACATTTAGTGCATTTATACATAGTAGGTTTAGAAACAAAGCTCCGCAGAAAAAACCTATAACAAAAATTAAAACATTTTTTATCATTCTTACTCCTTCCTTATGTGTAAAAATGTTTGTATGGTTTGTATAAAACGGTTTATATTCATTTAAATTATTAAGAGGATTCTTTAATGATTTCAGATTATAACTTACCAAAAAATTACACAATTGTGAATTGCTGAGTACAGGAAGAAGAAAATTTTTTTACTGGAGCAACCATCCTGCATCTGCCGGATAGGTTGCTCGGGGATTCGGTGGAGAATTCTGTGGGACATAGCACTTAATTATATTGAGTTAAGACCTAAATTAATTATTATATTCCGCCTGAATTAATTTCGACTACTTTTTTCTCCATCAATTTTTTGCCGCTTCCTGTCTCTTCTTTTTATCCATCTCCCGTAATTCCTTGCGCAGGATTTTGCCCACGGCACTTTTGGGAAGCTCGGTCATGAACTCGATGTGCTTGGGTACCTTGTATGCCGCGAGTCTTTCCTTGCAGAATGCGGAGATCTCTTCCCTGCTTAGTTGCTCTCCCGGCTTGGGCACGATGAATGACTTGGGTGTCTCGCCTCTGTATGCGTCCGGGATGCCGATCGTGCAGGCCTCAAGGACTTTCGGGTGCGAAAAGAGTATCTCATCGATCTCCTGCGGGAAAATGTTGAACCCGCTCGCTACGATCATGTCCTTTTTGCGGTCAACAATGGTGAGGTAGCCGTCTTCGTCCAGGAAACCGATATCGCCGGTAAAAAGCCACCCGTCTTTGAGCACCATAGCGGTTTCTTCCGGCTTTTTGTAATAGCCTTTCATGACCTGTGGACCCTTGAAACAAATTTCGCCCGGCTCGCCCGGCTTCATTTCGCTTGTCCCCGTATCCACGTCCACGATTTTCAGGTCGGTGCTCGAAAAGGGTATGCCCACGGTGCCGGGCTTGATATCACCCTTCCAGGCCGATGCCGTTCCCATTGGCGAAATCTCGGTGAGGCCGTACACATTGATGAGGTCGCCGCCGGTAAGCCCCTTAAGATCTTTTATGGTCTCCAGTGAA
>CAYMWM010000071.1:0-13915 GCA_964394185.1 uncultured Smithella sp. | reverse complement strand
CTTTGATGAAACTCAGGTCCATATTCCGAAACTCCGCATTGTTTAATAGACCGATGAAGATGGTGGGCACCCCGGGAATGTAGTTGGGTTTGAACTTCCTGAGCTGCTCGACAACGGCGGCGGGATCGGGACGGGGAATAAGGACATCCGTCCAGCCTCCCCAGATTGTGTAGTTCTGGACGCCCGTGAATCCCGCGGAATGGAAGAAAGGGAAGATGGCAAGCATACTGCTTCCATCGCCTTCTGTCACATCGTGAAACCAGTGCCTAAGCTGCTGCACATTGCAGGACATGTTCGCGTGGGTGAGCATCACCCCCTTGCTGACACCGGTTGTTCCGCCGGTGTAAATCAGTGTTCCGACCTCATCCCAGGCCGCCTTGCTTTGTACCGGCGAATCGTCAGATTGGGTCATGAGGTCCATGAATTGAGATATGCCCGGCGAAGGTTCCACCTTCCGGTACATTTGCTTTTTCACATAGGGGAAAAGTTGTTTTATGGGGAAGGGGAGGTAGTCGTTGATATGGCAGGTGATGATATGCTTCACCTTGGTGTCCGGTTGCACTTTCAATGCCCTTGGTAACAGGAGATCCAGCGTAATGAGTACACTGGCGTCCGCGTCATCCAATTGGTAAGTAAGTTCCCGCTCGGTATAAAGCGGGTTGTTCTGCGAAGCCACGGCGCCAATTCGCCAGGCGGCATAGTTTGCAATGACCACCTGTGGGATATTGGGCAGTAACATGGCCACCGTATCGCCTTTTTTCACCCCGATGGCAGTCAGGGCATTGGCAAATCTGTTCACCAGAGAGTCCAGGGCGGCATAGCTGATTTTCTTCCCCATGTAAATCAGGGCTGTCGCGTCAGGAAATCGCCGGGCGTTCCTGGTGAGCACCTCGGGCATACATATGCGTTCAAAGTTTATCTGTGCCGGTACACCCTCGGGATAATTCTTGTGCCAGATTCTCTCAAATGCCATAACCCCTCCTTTTGTCGCAATAAATTTTTGTTAAATTAAGGATGAGAACAGGCGTCCCCGGAAATATGGTGATCTCCGTGGCATCCTGATAAACGGCAACTTCTGGTAAATCCTTTGCATGTCGGACTCCATAATGTTGATTGTCAGGTTGATTGGTTAATAGAGAATTGTCTTATTTAACTGTTATTCTTTTATACTAATTATAAATATTGTCAAGCCCTTGAAAGAGAGATGCATAACGCCATAGTGCCGCATGAATTTTTTAAATTCCGCAAAAGCCGGTTTTATGATAATGAAGCTGTGTAGTAAGTGTTTGGGAGGTATAAATGATAAAGGCAAAGAATAAGATAATGAGCGCGAAGGAGGCGATAAGCACGTTTGTGAAAGACGGCGATCACCTCGTTATCGGCAACTATACGGTAGGGACCTGCGCCGAGCTGGTATTTGAAGTGATCCGTCAGCAAAAGAAAGGGCTGACCCTTTATTCCCAGTCGGGGGTTTTCGATGTGGAAGTGCTTGTTGCGGGCGGCTGCGTGGACAAACTTATATCCACCTATGTATATCGGGCCGGTGGCAAGGAAGGCGGTTCCGCCGTCGAGAGAGCTTTGAGAGCCGGAACGTTATTGATGGAGGACTATACCAATTTTCAGTACAATGCCCGTCTGGTGGCAGGCATGCACGGTTTTTCATTTATGCAGGTGCTGGAAGGGGCGATGGTAACAGACCTTTTTAATAAACGTTCCTTTATGGGTGAAAACAAATACAAAGTTATCGATTGTCCCTATACCGGCAAAAAGATTCTGACGGTGCCGGCGGCCAATCCGGATGTATGTATCGTACATGTTCAGCGCGCGGACAAGTTCGGCAATGCCCAGTACTGGGGCGCGTTGGGCAGTGTCGCCGCCGCGGCGCTGGCCAGTAACAAAATCATTGTTTCGTGCGAGGAAATAGTCGAGCACGATATTATCCAGTCCAGTCCCCATCTGACTTTAATACCGGCCTACAGGGTGGACGCGGTGGTCGAGGTGCCCTGGGGGGCGCATCCTACGGAGGTCTTGGGGTATTATAATCTTGATCGCACAATGTACGCCATGTTCTTTTTGATGGATATGACGGGCGAAAGCCTGAAAACATGGATGGATGAATGGGTCTATGGATGCCGGGACCGGCAGGCCTATATCGATCACTATATTGCCTCCTATGGATCGGGAAAACTTGATGCCATCAAGGCAAAACCCTACTTCTCCGCTCCGGCAGATTACGGCAGCGCCTATGGTTCATTCTGGGATCATAACGGGCGGGATCGCACGATGGGCATAACTTTGGAAGAAATGGAAAAGATTCTGGAAGAGAGGGGGTTGCTCAATGGCTAAAAAATATACACTCGATGAACTGTTGATTATTACTGCCGCCCGTGAAATCCACGACGGCGAAAATGTTATTCTGGGCGTGGGGCTCCCCACAACCGCGGGTGCTATGGCCAAGGCCCTGCACGCTCCGCATGCAACCTTGATGATGGAATCCGGCATTATTGATTTTCAACCCCTTGTTCCGCCCAATCATATTGCGGACGCCAATGCCTGCCGCGGCTTTTCCTATGCGACGGATCTTTTTTCCGCCTTTACAATGACCTATCGCGGTTATGTGGATGTCTGCTTTCTGGGCGTGGCGCAGATTGATAAATTCGGCAATATCAATACCACGGTTGTCGGCGATTACTATCACCCCAAGGCGCGTCTGCCGGGCGCGGGAGGGGCACCGGATTTTCTTTCCTATGCCAAGCGCACGATTCTGACCATGCGCGGCGGCGAGTTCGTGAACAAACTGGATTACTTCACCTCGCCGGGCTATCTCGAAGGCGGCGACAGTCGTGAAAAATCGGGTTTATTTCCGCCGGGTACCGGCCCCAGCATGCTTTTGACGACGAAGGGCATCTTCCATTTCCACGAAAAAACAAAAGAGATGTATCTTGCCAAAGTGCATCATGGCGTCAGTGTGGATAGTGTCCGAAAGGATGTCCCCTGGAACCTGAAAATCGCGGACAACGTGTCCGAGACTGAAAGGCCAACCGATGCTGAAATCGATTTTGTGCGGCAGTTCGCTCCTACGGAAGTGGTGGGAAGAAAACTGATGTATGAACTGGGCATGCAAAATGCGATTAAGCAGGCCGAGGCGCGCGGAAAATAATCCTGATTGGTGTATAAAAAGGAAAAAATATCCATATGCATGAGCTTCCGGTTACAGAAAGCATTTTAAAGATTGTGCTTAAACATGCGCAGATGAATAATGTGCAACATGTTGTGGCTATTCATCTGCAGGTCGGCAAACTCAGCGATCTTGAAGATGAGTGGATTCAACGATATTTTGATTATCTGAGCAAGGGCACCTTGGCCGAAGGGGCAAAACTCAAAATAGAGCGGATGCCGATTATGATGCAGTGCAATGCCTGTTCCACATCCTATGAAGCCGATGCGGCAAAATTGAACGATCTTGTTTGCCCGAACTGCGGAGGGAAGGAAAGCACGTTTCTTTCCGGCAGGGAATACTTCATCAAGAATATGGAGGTGCAATAGTGGAAGAAGTCAGAATGATTGAAGTCAAGGAGGAAATCCTTGCCGATAATATCAAAGTGGCCGCCGGAGTCAGAGAGAGACTCCGTAATACGAAAACCATGCTTTTGAACCTCATGTCTTCACCGGGTTCGGGCAAGACCAGCCTGATTCTTCAAACCGTTGCGAATCTGAAAAACAGTGTGCGGCTGGGCGTGATTGAAGCGGATATTGAATCCAAGGTTGATGCGGAAAAGGTTGCAGCTCATGGCATACCTGCCATTCAGCTCAGGACAGGTGGCTTCTGCCACCTCGACGCAACAATGGTTACACAGGGGATTAATGCCCTGCCGGTGAAAGATCTGGATTTGGTCATTATCGAAAACGTTGGGAATCTGGTCTGCCCTGCCGAGTTCGATACGGGCGCGCATAAAAACGTGATGATTCTGAGCGTTCCCGAGGGGGACGACAAACCGCTTAAATATCCCCTGATGTTTTCCATTTGCGATGTCCTGCTGGTGAATAAAATGGATTATTTGCCGCTGAGCGATTTTGACATGCCGGCTATGCGCAAACGGGTTCTGGGCTTGAATCCCAAAATTGTTATCATTGAAGTATCCTGCAAAACGGGCACGGGGATAGAGAACTGGATTGGCTGGCTGAAGAAGGAGGTTGATTCTTTTAAGCAATCCAAATAGCTTGTGACCGTTTGCCCAGGGTTTGCCTTTCAAGAGGGAATTTATAGTATAAATATTTTCACAGGCGTCAAAATTTGAAGGCAAGATTTTCTTGACTTACAAATGGAGCTTACCTATACTCGCTTATCCGTAGAGTGTGCTTATGAAATTGATAAGTGCTAATTCAAATGTTTAAAAAAACAAAATGAGGATGCATGAATATGAATATTGATGAAAAATACAAAAAAGCCGGAGAAGTCATCAGTGCTGCCGGAGGAACACCGCTGCCCGTTAACGATACCCTGATTTCGCTTTTAAAACATTTTATTAACGCAGATGAAGTTGATTTTATCGCTGCTTTCGCGGAGAAAAAATCCCAAACCATGGATCAGTTAAAACTGTCGAGCGGATTACAGGAAGATGAAATCAATAAGAAGGTAAAAGATCTCGCGGGGAGGGGAGTCATTTTCAATCAGCCCAACAGCAAAGGGGTTATGGTTTTCAGGCTGCTGCCGTTGTTTAATGTCGGGACTTTTGAATATAAATTCATGGGCAAACTGGAAAGAACCGAACGGGACAAGGAAATTAGCGCGTTGTTCAGCAAATTGTTCGTGGATTTGCGCGCGCTGGTGCAGGACAATTATGACTTGATAGTTCCTATGCTCATGGCTGCTCCACCCGTTGACAGAACCGTGCCTGTTTTGGAAAACGAGAAGAAAAAAGAACCTGTTAAAATCATCATCAATGAAAAAATTGAAGGGGCAAGGGATAGAATTGTACCTGCTCAAAGGGTGGAAGAACTCATTGCGAAATTCGACGAAATCGCGCTGGGTCATTGCTTCTGCCGTCATTACAAGGATATGCTTGGAACGCCCTGCAAACAGACAAAAGACAGAGAGACCTGTTTTACATTCGGCAAGTCGGCGAGATTTACCTCTGCGCAGGGTTTTTCGAGAATGATTTCGAAGGAAGAAGCGATTAAGGTGCTCAAGAAAGCCGAAGAAGACGGACTGGTTCACAAGGCATATCATCCGAATTTCGATACCAGCAAAGATGAAACAAGCATCTGCAACTGTTGTCGCTGCTGCTGCGCGAACGCCGTGGACAGTATGATTGCTCCCATAACCAACACCACCAATTTCCTGTCCATGGTCAACGAAGATCTCTGCATCGGCTGTGGCAAGTGCGTGAAAGTATGCCATACGTACGCTGCTTATTTAAAGGATAATAAAAAAGCGGGCAGGAATGAAGAACTCTGTATCGGTTGTGGCATATGCGCCCATTTCTGTCCGCAGAACGCCATATCGATGATTGAAGGCGAGAGAGTCGTCAAAATTCCTCCGCCGAAACCGAAAGCAAAATAGATTAATTAATATCTTGTTTTACTGAGCGGTACCGCTCTAAAGGTATTTATAAAATCTGAAAGTTTTAAAAAGAGCTAAACTGTGTTTAGCTCTTTTTTTCGCAATGCTGTTTTCCCAATTTCCAAATGATGTACAACTGTTAAAAAACAAAATACTACCGAACTTATCAAAAAATCATTTTTATCATGGACTCAAGTCAAAAAGAAATGGCTGAACTCAATCTTAACTTGTGATAAAAGCACAGGCGGCAGGTTTCTATGATAGTTCAAACGAATAATAGTACAAGCAGGCGGAGCCTTATTATTTATATCGCTCTTGCCGTGGTCACTTTTGCCGTTTATTGGCAGGTCAATCAATTTGACTTCGTCAGTTTTGATGATAACCATTATATTACAGAGAACCGTAACATCCAATCTGGAATTACACCCGAAAGCATTTTCTGGGCATTGAGTACAACGTATTTCGATGGATGGCACCCTCCCATATGGCTCTCCTTTTTGCTGGATTATCATCTTTACGGATTGAATGCCGGTGGTTATCATCTGACCAATCTTATCATGCATGTTCTTAGTGCTCTATTGCTCTTCTGGCTTTTCAGCCGCATGACTGGCGCTGTATGGAAGAGCGCTTTTGTCGCGGCTTTTTTTGCCCTTCATCCCTTGCATGTGGAATCGGTTGCCTGGATTGCCGAGCGCAAAGATGTCATGAGTATGCTCTTTGGAATACTGACTTTATGCCTTTATGTTTATTATACGGAAAAACCGGTTGTCGGAAGGTACCTGCTTGTTATTTTGTCCTTTGCCTGTGCGATTATTTGCAAGCCCATGGTTATTACTCTGCCCGTTATGATGATTCTTCTGGATTACTGGCCGCTGTCACGAAAGCAGTCACGAAAAATCGAAACAAAGCCGGAACCCGTACCTGCTGCCGTCAATAACGAAAAAAAGAAGAACAGATCAAAAAAATCAGCTCTTCATCAGAAGTCATCCATGCCTGTTGCCCCCAAAGTATCGGAACCCAAAATATGGGGAATAATCCCTTTGTGGCAGTTACGGGAAAAAGCCCCTTTTTTTATTTTGTCAGTTGTATTTTCAATTATTACAATTTACACGCATCCGAATAAATCCGCTGACCATTTTCCGTTTATCTCGAGGCTTGCCAACGCAATAGTTACTCTTGTCGTTTATCTGGAAAAGACTCTCTACCCATACAATATGGCGGTCTACTATCCTTTCCCGTCTAACATTCCTGTCTGGCAGGTCATCGGGGCATTGTTTGTGATTATTTTAATTACCGTTTTAGTCATCTTCATGATGAAACGTCTGCCTTATCTCTTTGTCGGATGGCTCTGGTATGCCATAACGATCGCTCCGGTTATCGGCATCATTCAGATATCCGTGACCGCTCCCTACGCGATGGCCGACCGCTACCACTATCTCCCTTCCATCGGTCTTGCCGTCATGCTGGCATGGGGAATACCGTCTTTGATTAAACGGGAAGACATTCAAAAGAAGATATTCTTGCCTGCCGGTGTAATCGTCGTTGCCACTTTGGCCACTCTGACCTGGATGCAATGCCGCTACTGGAAAAACAGTATGGAACTGTGGAATCACGCTTTGATGGTTACGAAAAATAATTATATCGCGCATAACAACAGGGGAACGGTTTACAGCAGTTTGGGTCAGTATGAGTCGGCTATGAATGATTTTCATCAGGCTATCCGTCAAAAGCCTGATTATGCCGACGCGTATAACAACAGAGGAAATGTTTTCAAAAAACTCGGCCAGTACCGGCTGGCCCTAGAGGATAATAGTAAGGCCATTGAACTCAATCCTTATTCTGAGAAATATTACAACAACAGGGGGAACACTTACGGTTTTCTGGGGCAGCATCAATTGGCTATTGAGGACTATAATCAGGCCATTCGCCTCAATCCCTATTTTGCCGAGCCTTACAGCAACAGAGGGAATGTTTTCAATAATCTCGGCCAAAATGATATGGCCATAGAGGACTATAATCAGGCCATCCGCCTGAAACCTGATTATGCTGACGCATACAATAACAGAGCGTTTGTTTTTTTGAAAACGGGGAATGTCAATACGGGCTGTATGGATGCTCAAAAAGCCTGTGAATTAGGAGTATGCGCAACCTTAAACTTTTCGAAAACCAAAGGATTGTGCCGTTGATTAGAAAAGGAAATGTTTCTCAATTTATTTTTTGCCGTGCCAATATTCCCACCGGTATCTGGTGCTCGCATGAAATGAAAATTGCGGAACCGCTATGGGCTTCAGAAAGATTGACCCCGTTCTTGTCGGTCATCTTATTTATCAAAACGGGGATGGTGGTTTCCGGCAATAAAAGCTCTATATAGTCGTTAATTTTGATACGATTTTTCACGTCCAGCAAAATTCTTTTTTGCCTGGTATCATAATCAATCACGATTCCCGCGGGTTCATGTGTCTGGACATATTTTATGTCATGTGTGGTTTCGTTGATTTTCTCTTCGGCAAAAGCAAAACCGGTAGTGTAGCCACGGTTGGAAATTGTTCCCAGTTCATCAAGCCATTCTCTGAGGCATTGATATTTCCCTTTTTGCTTAGTCAGAGCGTCAAGCGCCTGACGATAAGTGCGGGTTACAACGGCCACATAATAAGCCGATTTCATCCGGCCTTCAATTTTAAGACTGGTGACTCCGGAAGCGAGCACTTCGGACAGATATTCGATGAGGCATAAATCTTTGGAACTTAATAAATAGCTGTATCGTTCATCTTCTTCTAAAATCAGAGGATCGTTTGGTCTGGTTGATTCATGAAGAAAATATTCCCAGCGGCATGGCTGACTGCAGTCGCCTTCATTAGCGCTCCGCCGGTTGCGGAATGATGACAAATAACAGCGTCCTGAATAGGACATGCACATTGCGCCATGAATAAAAACTTCCAATTCTATGTCGGGAGCAGCTGCCGCGATTTCGCCAATTTCCTTCAGATTCAATTCTCTCGCCAGAATAATGCGTTGAACGCCCTGGTCGCGCCAGAAACGCACGGCTTCACTATTGGTGGTGTTGGCCTGCGTGCTTAAGTGAACGGGCAACTGCGGTGATGATTTTTTAATCACTCTCAACATTCCTGGCTCACTGATGATCAGAGCGTCAACGCCCGCGCCGGCAAGTTCCGGAATGATGGTTTTAGCCTTTTCCAGATCGGTATTGCGGGAGAATGTGTTTACCGCCGCGTAGACTTTAACGCCTTTTGCATGAGCTTCTTTCACTCCGGTGGCTAAATCATCTAAAGACATCTCGGAAGAATTTGCTCTGAGGCTCCAGCCCGTCACGCCGGCATATACAGCATCAGCCCCGTAGAACAAGGCTGTTCGTAATTTTTCCAGATTGCCTGCAGGAATGAGCAACTCCGGTAGTTTCATTTCAGATTCCTTTTCATGAATACGGATTAATTTTTTAATCGTTTATCGATGACATAGATGGGACGATGTTTAATTTCTTCATAGATACGGGCAATATATTCTCCAATCAATCCCAGGCTGAGCATAATAACACTCCCTATTCCAAGATTGACCAGAATGACAGTCGTAAATCCTTCCACGGCCAATCCACTGATTTTCATCCATAGCGTCTGAATACCTAGAATGATGCTGAAGAAAAATGTTATAAAACCCAGCCAAGTAACCATTCTAAGGGGGAAGGATGTAAAAGACAGCAGGGAATTTCTGGCAAAATTAAACAGCTTTCCGATAGTCCAGTGCGATTTGCTCTCGCCTCCAAAACGTTCCTTCGGCGAATAATATAAAATATGTGTTGAATAACCAAGCCACTTTGTCAGTGCTCTGAAAAAACGAATGCTTTCCGGCAGGGCAAGATACTGTTCCACAATTTTTCTGTCCAGTAATTTGTAATCACTCGAATTTTCGATATCGAAACCGGTAGACTTGGAGAAAATCCTGTAAAAAATTTTTGAACCTAAATTTCTTACAAAAGATTCTTTTTGCCTTTTTTCCTTAACCGCTTCTACGATATGAACGCCTGAATTTCGCCATACCCCGATCATTTCAGGTAATAGTTCCACGGGATGCTGCAAGTCTGCATCCATAACAATAACAGCATCTCCCATGGATAGTTTTAATCCGGCATATATGGCCGATTCTTTCCCGAAATTCCTGGTAAAATGCAATCCCTTGAGCTGCTTGCATTCGTTTAAGCATTTTTCCAGAACAGTCCATGTATTGTCTTTTGAGCCATCATCAATGACAATAATTTCAAATCCTCGGCATAAGTTTAAGAGCATTTGGGACATGTCTTTAATTAATACAGGCAACGCCAACGCCTCATTATATGCTGGAATGACTACCGAAATTTCCGGATTCATATAATTCCTATTTGCATCGATGGGTTGATTATTCATTATATTGTTTCATTTATTGTGAGCATAAATAATAAAAACATATAATATTTGTATATTAAAATAAAATACTTATCGATATTCACCGATTACTGATTTTCGTTTAAAGAATAAAGAAAATAATTCTGTATGTCAAGGTGTATGAGTCAAAGGTAATATCGGCATATTCCATGGTTCCCAACAGAACGATAAGCAATAAAGATAATGATGCTGTCCGATTTTATATCTCTTATAGTTGATGATATTATTCTAAATATTATGATATATATATAATTAAATTTCTTTAACAGTCCTTCATGAATATTTAACTTGCATGATAAATGAAAACAAAAACGGGTGAAGTTGCATACAATGAATTTGAGTATTGAAAAACAGAGACTGATGGTTGGCGTAGTCCTGACCATTATTACGTTTGCTGTTTACTGGCAGGTAACCCATTATGACTTCGTCAGTTTCGATGATAATATTTATGTAACGGAAAACATTCATATCCGGTCGGGAATGACACTTGACGGAATTCTCTGGGCATTCAGTACAAGATATTTCGACGGATGGCATCCATTGGTATGGCTTTCCTTTATTCTGGATTATGAGTTTTTCGGATTGAACGCCGAGGGGTACCATCTTACAAATCTCATCCTGCATATATTGAACACGCTTTTGATATTCTGGCTTTTCAGCCGCATGACAGGAGTCATGTGGAGGAGTGCTTTTATTGCGGCATTTTTCGCTCTTCATCCTCTGCATGTGGAATCGGTGGCCTGGATTTCCGAGCGTAAGGATGTCTTGAGTGCGTTTTTCGGAATATTGTCTTTATGTGTTTATGTTTATTATACTGAAAAACCTGATATCAGAAGGTACCTTCCGGTTCTTTTTTTGTTTATCTGTGCGTTGACGTGCAAGCCAATGGTTGTCACCCTGCCTGTCATCATGATGCTTCTGGATTACTGGCCGCTCTCACGATGTCGATCAAGGTCTGAATCAGGCAAGAATAATTTGTTCCTGTGGCAGTTAAAAGAAAAAGCGCCTTTTTTTATTTTATCGGTATTTTTTGTTGTTATGACTGTTTACTCACATCCTGATCGACCCGTAAGACGCTTTCCATTAGATGACAGGCTTTACAACGCTTCTGTTTCTTTTATCGCCTATCTGGAAAAAACATTCTGGCCCCATAACATGGCCGTTTTCTATCCCTTTCCCGTTCAGATTCCGCTATGGCAGGTTGCAGGAGCATCATTGTTGATTATTGCTGTAACGATGATAGTCTTTAAAATAGCAGGACGTTTTCCTCATTGGTTTGCCGGATGGCTGTGGTATGCAATAACGGTTGCTCCGGTTATCGGAGTAATTCAGGTCAGCAATCACGCAATGGCCGACCGTTACACTTATCTGCCGTCAATCGGTATCGCTGTTTTGATAGGCTGGGGAGTCCCTGCTTTTTTTAAGAATGAGGAAATTAAAAAAAAGATTTTATTCCCAGCAGGAATTATCTTTCTGGCCATGCTCTCAATCCTGACATGGAAACAAGCCCATTACTGGGAAAATACAACTACGCTCTTTACGCATGCCCTGAACGTTACGGAAAACAATTATATTGCGCATAACAATTTAGGCATAATTCTTTTTGAAAAAGGAAAAATCGCGGAAGCAGTTTTACATTTTAACAAAAGCATCCATATCGAACCTGATTATATCGATGCCTATATCAATTTGGGAAATGCTTATGCTAAGCTCGGAGAATCCGGGAAGGCTTTTGAGAATTTCAATAAAGCCATAACCATGAATCCTAATCATCTGAATAACTTCAATGCCTACAATAACAGAGGAGTAGCTTATGCCTGGCAGGGGAAATACGTTGACGCAATAAATGACTTCAACAAGTCCATCAGCTTGAAACCCGATTATGCCGAAAGCTATTATAACAGAGGGGTGGCTTACGCTAACATGGATCGATATCCGCAAGCCATTGATGATTATACCAGGAGCATTGCTCTGAAACCCGATTATGCCGATGCCTATTACAACAGAGGTGTTGCCTGCACTAACGAAAGGCAATATCAACGAGCCATTGTTGATTATGATAAGGCGATACATTTGAAACCAGACTATGCCGATGCCTATTATAACAGAGGCATCAGTCAGTATCTTCTCGGTCATTATGAACCGGCAATTAAAGATTTTAGCCAGACCATTAATCTTAACAAAGATGACGCTGAAGCCTATAACAGCAGGGCCATTGTTTATCTGAATCAGGGCAATAGAAAACTTGGATGTTCCGATGCGCAGAAAGCCTGCACAATGAATGTCTGCGCAGCCTTTAAGATAGCAAAAGAGAAAAGATTATGCCGCTGAAAGTTGGAATAAACGGTAATATGAATTTTGGAAAATGTCAGAACCCGAACATGTGAATGTACTACGTGCAGAGCTTGCGAACCTGTTCCATGACTTTCAGCGATTTCACCTCTCTTCCTAGTACATGAACAATAAAATTGACGAGGATGCTGCGCGATTCCATGGCCAGGGAATTGGTAAGTGTGATGAGTTTTATCTTTTCGATATCCATTTCTTTACCTAAAAGCAATGTGCGAACTGCTCCTGCGGAAATAGGCTGTTCATATTTCTGGACTTTGGCACAGGCACTGCATTTGATCCCGCCTTCATGGGCATGAAAATAATAAGAATTGCCGTTGGTTACCGGAGTTTTGCATGCAATGCAATATTCAAGAGCCGGCTCAAATCCGGCTAATTTCAGCAGGCGAATTTCAAAAAAGCGCACGACAGCATCCGATGCATTTTCTTTGCCCAGCATCTTAAGAAAATCCTGCAGAAGCTGAAATATCATCCCATTTTTTTTCCCCTCCGGACTGAAATGATCCGTGAGGTCGATGAAATAGGAAGCAATTAATGTTTTTTCCATATCCTGCCGAATAGCGTTATAGTGGTCAATGATGTCGCAGGACTCGATGAAGGCAAGTGTATCTCGGCCTTTGCGGGTAAATATAATATTTGTCAGGGAGAAGGGTTCGAAGACGTTGGCAAATCTTTTTTTGCTTCTTTTGGCGCCCTTGGCTATTCCCTTGAGCTTGCCGAAGTCCTGACTGTAGAAGGTTACGATTAAATCCGATTCACTGTAGCTCAGCGTCCGCAGAACAAATCCGGTGGTTCTTAATTGTTCTTTAACGACCATCGTATTTTATTTCTCCGCCGACGATGGTCAAAATGGCTTTACCCAGCATCCGGCGTCCATGAAACGGAGAGTTCTTCCCCCTTGAACGAAACGCCTGTACGTTGACCGTCCATTCAAGCGCAGGATCAATTACGGTAATATCGGCATCTGCGCCCGTTTCCAACGTTCCTTTCTGCAAATTCAGAATACGTGCCGGATTAATGCTCATCTTCGCGATGAGTTCCGGCCATGTCAGAGTTTTACTGCCAACCAGATTCAGGCTCAGCGACAGGGATGTCTCCAAACCGCTGATTCCATTGGCCGCATATTCAAATTCCACTTCCTTGTCTGTGCGTCCGTGAGGGGCGTGGTCGCAGGCTATGACATCAATCGTTCCGTCTGCAAGCCCTTCTTTGATCGCGGCGACATCCCGTTCACTTCTCAGAGGGGGATTAATTTTGAAATTGGTGTTGTAGCCCTGCAGTAATTCGTCAGTAAGGGTGAAGTAATGCGGAGCAGTCTCCGCTGTGACATTCAATCCTCTTTCTTTTGCGTTACGGATCAGACGAACAGAACCGGCGGTGCTGACATGCGCTATGTGAACAGAGGTTTTGGTAAACTCGGTGATTAAAATGTCGCGGGCAATCATGGTTTCTTCAGCAATGGCAGGAATGCCGTTTAAACCAAGAATCGTGGAATAATAACCTTCGTTCATCTGGCCGTTTGCGGAAAGATTTATGTCTTCGCAGTGCGAAATAACCGGTAATTGCAGTG
>CAYMWM010000070.1:0-17432 GCA_964394185.1 uncultured Smithella sp. | reverse complement strand
AAACCTATTTTAAATGGAATGTTCAAAATGATTAAACGAAATATGAAAAAACAGGAATTTTTATTTGGCATATTTTTCAGGGCAGGTTATTATGAAAAAAATGAGGACACTGGCACTGAATAACCGGGGCTAAACACCATAACCGACTGTTCTCTTCATGCGCTCTTTCCTTTGTGCCGACCCGGATGTCATTATGATCGGCAAGATGAAGGGTATGGTCGCAGAATATAATCATGGAATTGTATTGAACCGAAATATGCATCAATCAAAAATCTTCTGGAAACGGGTGGAATACGCGGCTCTGGCGGCAGGCTTTACGGGCTCGGCGGGGGCGTGCCTGGCGAACTATAATTGGCATTTGTTTCGGGAAAGCCTCTTCTTTATGTTTTTGTCCATTGCTCCGTTTTGCCTGCTTGCGCTCACCAGCCATATGGCCCGCAGGTTGATAAAATCGAATATCATCCGGCCGCTTTCGGCGCTGTTTGCCGTGGCGCTGACGATTTTTTCGCTGACGGCGTACCTGAAAGCCGTGCTTCATCCTAACCATTCCTCCGGGATGGTATTCGTTATCGTGCCCCTGATGTCGATGATTGCCATTGTAGCGGTTCTGATTGGAGTTGTCCTGGGCTCTGCGGCCGCCAATCTGCGCGGGAATAAGCAGGCCTAAGCGGAACAATCCTCAATCCTCAATTTTCAATTTCTTGATTTTGTGCTAAGTTGCAATCTGCAACCGGTGAAAAACATCATCTTTTTTTATTAAGTGAATGTTGTTTGGCAGAGAGGGACTTCAGGTAAAGCAGTATGCATCAAATCGAAAGCAGAGTAGGCGGAAGCAGAACGGATACAAACGGTAAATTGAAACTGACCGGCGTTCTCGATTATCTGCAGGATTGCTCACTGCAGTGGATGGAGTCGGAACCGTCTTTTTCCACATATCTTGCGAAAAAAAACGCGGGCATGTTTCTGGTATACAGACAGGTCGATATCATTCGCCTGCCGGAATACATGGAAAAAATAGCGACGCAGACGAGTATTTTCGATTGCAGAAGCTCATTCGGATTAAGGAATACCAACATCGTTGACGCGGAAAAACGTCCCTGCATCCTCAGCTGGAGCATCGGCGCGTTTGTCAGCCTGGTGACGGGAAGGATGGTCAGGCTGTCGCCGGAAGAAATGAAAAAGATAAAATACAACGAAAAAACCGTGATGGAATATCTTGGCCGCAAAATCGATATTTCGGGAATCGATTCCTGGAAAGCCGTGGAGAAGGTTGTTGTCATAAGAGATGATATCGATTTATACCATCACATGAATAATACAAGGTACGTTCGAACCGCCCTGGAATGTATCCCGGATACACCACTGAAAAGAATCAGGGTGGAATTCAAGAAACCCGCCTTGCTGGGTGATGAGATGTTCCCGAGGGTGACAAAACACAATGACAAATACTATGTTGAACTGCGGGACAGGGAAAACAGTCAACACGCCGTTGTCGAGTTTACGGTGTTATAAGTAACATAAATATGTCATTCTATAGTCTGAATCCCGGCGGATGCAAATTTGGAGGGGTGGGCTGAAATCTTGTTTGTTTGTCATTAAGTTTTTTCACGGAGCAGAAATAATGGTAAAGAGGCCTCAAAAAACAGCACAGAGAATAGCGATATTTAATTATATAAAGGATCATAAGTCACATCCAAGCGTGAAAGATATTTATCAGCATGTTTCGGAAAAAATATCCTGCATTTCCCTTACGACAGTTTATAACACGCTGGAATTGCTGAAAAAAGAAGGACTCATTATAGAATTACCTCTTCCTTTTCATAAGGAAGGGCGAAGATTTTCTTCCAACCTGACCCCCCATGACCATCTTATCTGTCATTATTGCGGAAGCGTTACGGATATCGATATCGGATTCGATCGTTCATTTATTCATGAAGAAAAAAATCGTGCATATGATATTAAATTCGTATCGCTGAATGTCTTCGGCATTTGCACCGAATGCAAAAGACAGCAGGAATTCGAACTCAAGGAGAAAATGTCCCGTTATCAGATAAGCACGACCTTGAAAGATGATATTCTGGAAATTGTTGTTACCGGCAATCTGACGAATTTTACATTTGAGGCATTGATCGAAGAAATCATAGCATTAGAAAAAACAGTGAATGTCAAAAATGAGTTGATAGATGTCAGAAAACTCGAGGGTCGTTTCGGATACGCGGAAATCTTTAATCTGGTCAAAAATTATCCTCCCTATAAATTGAAAATGAATATTGCTATTGTGGATATCCCGGCAAACGCCCAGATGGGCACTTTTCACACGGAAATCGCGTCAAAAGCGGGTTTCAATTATCAATGGTTTGAAAATATCAAAGCGGCAAGAGCATTGCTTAAAAGCCGGTAAAAAAATGTATACGGGCTGTTTCAATCCGTGATTATCCATAATCAAAATTTTCAAATCCGTTGATTCCGGCAGGAAATATATCCTTTATTTTTTAAGCCGGACACGGCGGATATCCAATTTTCATCTGGTACAATTATCAAAGAAATATTATAAGACAGGCAGGTCGCGGAATAAATGAATCGGGAGAGGGACATGGCCGGGAAAAATGAAAAAGAACGGACGATAGACCGGATGATATTTAATCCGCTATTGGATGGCCTGGATTCCCATCCAATAGCCGGACTGTTGCTTATTGCTTTTGTCGGAATAATCATTGTCGCTGTTTTCCCCCCTGCATTGATATTGTTTTTGGTTTTTATCGGTTACGGATCGTATCTGAAGTTCAAACGGGATAAAAAAAAATAGAGGGGAGCCGCGGCGTGGTCAGCCGTTAACCGGATGATTACTGCGTTCCATCCAGGATTTTCTTGACGTAAATGACGGCGTTGCTTATACTTGACTCATAAAACGTTTTCTTGTCTGATTGGAAAGCAACCTGTTGCATCGTTTGGCTTAAGGTAAATGGTTTATGAATCTCATCGACACCCATTGTCATTTGAATGATCCTTCCTTTTCCGACAGGATGTCGGAGGTTATCGAAAGGGCGAAGGCTGCCGGAGTGGACGCTCTTATCGTACCGGCGTATGACATGGAATCACTCCCGCGCACGGCGCAGCTGGCCGGACTCTATCCCGGTGTGGTTTTTCCCGCTTTCGGTCTTCATCCCTGGTTCGTCGGGGAGCATGCCGATTTCACCGTGATTCATTCCTATATCATGCGCGAAGATGCCATTGCCGTAGGCGAAATCGGGCTGGACTTTTCCGCCGGGTGTCCTGAGGCGGGAATTCAGGTGCCTGCATTCATCCGTCAACTGGATATAGCGGCCGAGCTTAATCTGCCGGTGCTGATTCACTGCCGCAAGGCCTACGATGAGCTTTATGAGATTCTAAAACGATACCGGGGAATCCTTAAGGGCGTCCTTCATTCCTACTCCGGCGGAAAAGACGCCATGCAGCGGTTTATCGAGTTGGATTATTATATTGCCTTTTCCGGGTCGGTCACGCGACAAAGCGCCCGGAAATATCACCGCACGGCTGAAGTGGTTCCCATGGACCGCGTTTTGCTGGAAACGGACGCGCCGTCCATCGCCACGGAATCCACCGTTGCCTCCAAAGTTGAACCCTGTGATATTCTGGAGGTTGCCGCAAAGATTGCCGAACTGCGGGATTTGTCTCCCGATGAAGTAGGCCGCTGCAGTACGGAAAATACCCTGAAACTGTTTGACAGGATGCAGCGTTCATGGGGAAAAAATGCCTAGCCATCACCAGAGCGGGAAAGGGGAGGCGGGCGAGGGCATTTTTTCTAGAAGCATCATGCTTTACGGCCAATCCGGGTTTGAGCGCCTGCAAAAGGCGAATGTGGCGGTCGTGGGCATGGGCGGCGTCGGCTCCTACGCGGCAGAGGGCCTTGTCCGTGCGGGCATTGGCAGGCTCCGCATCATTGATTGCGATACCATCAAGCCAACGGATGTGAACCGCCAGTTGATCGCGCTATCCACTAATATCGACACGCCCAAAGTCGAGGCCGCCAAAGCGCGATTCCTTACCATTAATCCCAAACTTAAACTGGACACGTGTCACGCGTTCTTTCATTTTGATACGGCGGATGAACTGATTACGCAGGATTTGGATTTTGTCGTGGATGCGATTGACAGCCTCAATCCCAAAGCGGCTTTGATTCAGCACTGCACCGAACGCAATATACCGATGATTTCGACACTGGGAGCAAGCTGCCGGACGGACCCGTTTAAGATTCGCACAGGCTCGCTGAATAAAACAACCGTCTGCCCTCTGGCGCGGGCGCTGCGGCGTCATCTGCATAGCCGGAAGATTAAGGCAGACCCGCCAGTCATTTATTCGATAGAAACACCCGTAACCTCCGCCGAAGAAGATGCCTGCGCGGAGGTGCCCGAATCCGTCGGAGCATATGTTCGCGGACGCAAACGCCGTGCGCTGCCCAGTCTCTCCACTATACCGGGGATCGTCGGCCTCATGGCCGCCAATTATGTTATTGTCGAATTGTTGGGGGAAAACGGAAATGCCCAAAGCAAAGAGTAATGATGTTATTATCTGCAATGTCCGTACTTTATGCTAAAAAGAAGTCCTTATTCATGTAATGGAGGTGAAAAATGTGGGATGCTTCAAAGTGTGATTTATGCGGCGATTGCCTTGTAAAGTGTCGTTATGCCGATTACGATAAGGAAAAAGCTGCCGGCGAAATAAAACTTCTCATGGACGGGAAAGCGGCTGATATTCTGGACAAGTGCATTACCTGCAACGCCTGCTTTCAGTATTGCCCGACCGGGGCTGATCCGGCCAATCTTATCTACAGTATGCAGGAGAAGGCCGGAAGTCGCATCTCCGTGAGCTTCAAACCGTTTATTGATTCGGTGGTAAGAGCTTTTGAACAGGGCAGCAGGGATGTCCAGGTGATTGAAGGGGATCCTGACAAACCCGCCCTGTCCTTCGATTCCTTTGCGTTCAGCCAATTTCCGGCAGGTACGCTCGAAAGCAGAATATTCAAGGGGATGACGATAGTCAGGGGAAGAAAGTATGCATCGCTGGTCGGCATGGCCCATATGGGCGCGGAGAGCCTGGCCGGCAAATACGGGAAAAGGGTCATCGATTCTCTGTCTGAACTCGGCAAGGATATTGTTTATATTCATAACGAAGGATATATTCTGGCGCATATTAAAGCCGGGGAACTTGGCATTCATGTTCCCTATAAATATATGCACCTGTTTGAATATATGCGTGACTATCTTAAGAACAATCCCGGCGGCATTAACAGACTTAATAAAAAAGTCGCCTATCAGCCGAACTGTGCTGTGAGGTGGTTACCAGGTCAGGATGAATGGCTGAATGAGATTTTCGATATAATAGGCGTGGAGAGCGTTTCCAGAACGTACGAGGGTGTGAACGCTCTGTGCTGCGGAGGACCGGCCCTCTTCGTGAACAGAGAACTTGCCTTGAACATTCAGGAGAAAAATATTAAAGACGCCCTGGACAACCATGCCGAGGCTATTATAACAATCTGCCCCATGTGCGATACCGTGATGCAGGATGAGACGGCAAAAGCCGGTCTGCCCAAAATATTTATTACCGATCTGTGCCGGATGGCTCTGGGTGAGGTATCCTGGCCTGTATGCTGAAGAATGAAGGGTTTCTTTATTCCGGAAATGTTTGCGAATGATGTAACGATGTTTCCAATCATACATGACTTAGCATAGTTTTTTTAATAATAAACCGTAAAGGAGAATATCGCTATGAAGAAAAAGGCCATCGTATTATTTTCATGTCTTTTTATTCTTTTCGTGACCGGATGCGCGACGGTGCCGAAAATGAGCCACGCTCCGGCGTCGTTAAAAGAGATGAATGAATCCTTCAAGGGCGATGGCGGCGTCATGTGGAAAGACGCCGAGTTCCTGATGATGGATGTGCCGCTTAATAAAGAACTGGCGAAGGCAATACTCCCCTGCGGCCTGTGGCCTACGGACCCGGCAATGGGTACGCTGGTGGTGGTCAACTATCCGGTTTTCCCTTACGGGCTGCCCTATCATGAAGCCCTGCTCATGATTCATGTGAAGTCCATTTTCGGGGAAGGATGGCACTGCGCCTGGATTCTTGTCGACAGCGATACGGCGCTCATCCCCGGCCGCGAACTGCTGGGTTATCCGAAAAAAATGGGAGATTTTTCCTATACCCGCAAAAAGGATGGAATCAGCGCCAGCGTCACACGGCGCGGCGTCAAGCTGTTTTCCGTCAACGCGAAGCGCGGCGGGAAAGAAGAAAAGCCCGCGCCTGTCCTGGGGCGCAAGACGTTCAATGTCGGGGGACTGGGGCAGATGTATATCGTGAGCCCGCTCATCCTGTTCAAAGTCAAAGAAGATATTCACGAATCATACAAGGCCTCAGTTGATTTAAAAACGAAATATTCCGTTTACGATCCGATAGCGGAAATTATCTCCGGCCCGCCCGTGAACGCCAGAATGGCGAAAATCGATATTATCGACAGCGATTATTATTTCATGCTCTGGATGACCGGTGGAAGAAGCTGGTTTTTGAATACGTTCAATATGCGATTTCGTTAATCCGCCGGTAAAGAGGCGGCATTGGGAATATAGCTGGATAATGACGTCCGGCTTTAAAAGGGCGATCCAGCCTGTTGCATCGTTTGCAGGCGGCGGGTAGGTTTAATAAAATTTCGCCGAGATAATTCTGATTGATTAATATACAAAAAGATATGGTAATAAAGAATCCTATGTCACAATTATCACTTTATACGGTAAGAGAGATATTCCATGGATTATTTTGATGTTATCAATGAGCTGCGCAAAGGCAAGCCGGATATTAAAAAGGCTGAAAAGGCCATGAAAATTATGGCGTGGATTTGCATTGGCGGAGGCATTTGGAATTTCGCCATGTCCTACATAATGCCTTTTCAAAAAAGCCCGTTCAAGCTGCCGCCGGAGTATCCTTATCTGGCATTGATTATCTTTGCTTTTCTGGGCCTGCTGTTTTTTCGCGCGGCGAGAGGAATACGGGAAATTGAATCATGGGGCAGGAAGACCGGCCAGATTGCGATTGTCCTTTTTATCTTATTCATATGGGGCTTTCTGATTTATGTTTTTCCAATCGAATCCTTTCCTGTGCCTGACGGTGTTTTTTCTGTTATATTTGCTTTCTTCGTCTTGATTGCTTTTGCCCAGTTTGCTGTGCCCGCTTATTTCGGGGTCATCTATCTTGGACGCCTGCCTGTGAAAGATGACATTTACAGCGCGGGCAGATATGACTATAATACCCTTTCAAAAACCGTTGCCGATAACAGCCCAAAAGCCATAAAGGAATTGGGCACCAATTATAAGGAGTCTCTGTTTCCGTTCGGCATTTTTGGCACATTTATAATTTTGATGGCTGCCTTTGGTATTACTATGATTGTCGGAGGGAAGTTTGTCCTGCCGAAGTTTATGTTTCTTGTCTTTATGCCGGCTTTTTTCTTCATCTTTCTTGCGCCTGTCATATACAATTTGTTCCCGTCCGGTTTTGAGAAGAAAAGAACGCCGGTTGCAACGTTTACCGGAGGAGGGTCTGTATTTTTATTTAATGGCACCTGGCCTTTTTTCAGACTGCTTGTCTATAATGACGGCCTGGAAATACGCGTCATGTTTCACCGGTACTTTATTCCGTATGATGAAATGGACGACATTCCTGATAAGGTCGGATTCTTTAACAGGGGTATTTTAATAAAGTCAGACCTTCCGGATGTCCCATCTGGAATCAGGTTTTTCGGTTTCGGGATGAAAAAAATTATAGAAACGGTGAACAATATACGGAACCGGTATATGAGCGGAAAGAAAGTGTGAAAATCAGAAATACCGATTTAAGCTTATCAGCGAGTAAAGAGGCGGCAAGGGGAATCTTCATTGATAATACCGTGCTGAAATTTTTTAATTGGACTGTAAATCCACATTTTTCATCATCGAATTGTTGAAGTAAAAAGATATTTTTCTTTTCATTCCGGTTGAGATAATGTAGGTTGGTGGCGAAAAACCGGAATGAAACAAACAGGTCTCTTCATGGTTAACCGGTAAAAAAGGAGGAGTGGCATGAAACGGATGATGGTTGCACTGGCAGTGGGAACGGTGTTTTTTTGTACGGCGGCTTTTGCCGAAATCAAACCGTGCGAAGAGCTGAAAGCGGAAATCGCGGCGAAGCTGGACGCGAAGGGTGTGAAAGAGTACACGCTGGAAATCATACCGAATGATCAGGTCAAGGATCAGAAGATTGTCGGGTCGTGCGACGGCGGCACAAAGAAAATTTCCTATACCCGCGAAAAGAAAAACAAAGAATAACAAGTCATTTCCCGGTCCCGGCAGCGTGCGTCATCTTGTTTCCCTTCTTTCCGGTTTTATGAAGGGCCGTGGCCGGCGCTCAAGCGGTAAACCGCAGGGTTTGTCCCGTCCGCGAAGCGGGAAATGTTCAAGCAGACAATAAATCGCATCATCAGAACAGGTGTGCCTGAAAATTAAACGGGAAAATCAGCATATGAACCCAAAAGTTATTGTGGTTTTGACAGGGTGTGCTGTTTCCTTGAATAATTCTCTGAACGATACAATGTACCTGGATGTGAATGAAGGCAAAAGCCGATTCTGAAAAGCGTTTCTTGCGCAAGGTACAGTAAGAAAACTCTCTGTTATGCAAAAACTTTCCCATCCGTCGACAAGTCTAATTTTTATTATATGTATGTTTCTGTTACCACGCAATTTTTCCCGCTTTGTTTTGCCCTGTACATCAGGGCGTCGGACATTTTAAGCATTTCATCAGGATTGAAGGCACTGTTGAGGAATACGGCTATGCCGAAACTGAACGTGACCGGCCAGTGATTTGATTCCATCGCTTTCAGCATGCTGGTGTGTATAAGTTTTATCTTTCTTTCCACTTCCACGGATGCCGTTTCCGGCATTAAGATGACGAATTCATCACCGCCCAGGCGGGCAATGGTATCAACCGTCCTGAAATTGTCCGTCAGGATTTTTGACACCAGTTTTAAAAGCTCATCACCGGTTTTATGACCGTACCTGTCATTGATGAATTTGAAATTGTCAACATCCATGTACACCAGCGATAACGGATGATTGAAACGCCTGCACCTTTCCAGTTCGGTGTGCAAAATCTCGGAGAAATTGTAGCGGTTGTTTATGCCGGTTAAATAATCCGTCCGGGAATAAAACCTTTCGAGCCTCCATGCGTTCAGGATGAGAATGACGACGGTAAAGAAAAGAATTTTCACAATGGCATTCCAGTAAAGCGTGAAGTATTTTTCAGGCAGATCCGGTGTCAGAATGCCGGAAACCGTTGTTGCAAGAACGGCAATGAGTGTCGTCAGGTATCCGGCCGCGATACCTCTGTACCAGGTGGCAATCAATACCGGAATCAGATAGAAGGCGGAAATACTGCGGACATATCCCGACAGATAGTCCATGACACCCAGAACCAGCACCAGCAGGATGCAGCCGCCCACTATCCACATTCCTGATTTCTGTGACAGGTAGTCTGTAATGCGGGATAATCTCAACATAGCGCTGTCTCTATCAATTTTAAATAATGGGAAAGCTGCTTTCGGCAACCTTCACCGGCTGACGCTTTTATTTTTCAGCACGCCGTTGATTTCGCCGAGCAGCCGTGCAATTTCATTCTGGTTTTCAAGATAGAATAGCGCGTCACTGGATGCGTTCATGCCGACGCGGATGGTAAAGATGCTTTCATCATGCAGACGGAAGACGTCTTCATCTGTTTCATCGTCGCCAACAAAAAAACCCTTCCGGCATCCCGCTTTTTCCATCAGAATTCTGAGGGCAATGCCTTTGTCCGGCGCGCCTGCCGGAAGGAGATTTTCGATAAACTGCCCGCCGATCCGCCGGGGTGGAGGATTCAGTTGACGGATGGCCTCCAGAATCATTTTATGGGTATATTTGATATTGCAGACGTGACGATAGTGAATCGACAGGGTGACGCCCTTGTTCTCCAGCATGATGCCGTTGCGGCGTTCGACCGGTAGCAGTTCGTCCAGCCGGGATTGCCATTGATCCGCGATGACGGAAAAAACCGCTTCCCGGTCTTCCCAGCCCGGCAGTCCTTCGGCTCCGTGATTGCCGATCAGATAGCGGGGAGACAGTCCCAGATGCTGCTGCGCATCGGAACGGGAACGCCCCGTAATCACGGCAACGGCAGCCTGTTCGTTGAGAAGGGCCAGTTCCCGGCGGATGGAATCGGGAATGCCGATCAAACCGGGTTTGGGGACGATGGGCGCCAGCGTGCCGTCGAGGTCAAAGGCAAACAGGGTGTCCCTGCCGATAAAATTTCTCATTTTGGAAATCGCGCCGGCTCCAAAAAGATATGACAATCGTTCATCCATACTTATGTTTCCATTCCTATTCTGGCAGCCAGTTTTTCCCGCTGGCGTATTTTGGAGGCGTCAATCAGCATGCGTCCCGCCCACCGGTACACATTGAAATCGCCTACCATTGACCGCATGCTGCGCATTCTCTCGCGCTGTTCAAAATCAGGCATGGTCAGGGCCTGATAGAGGGCATCGGCTGTCTGCTCAATATGATAAGGGTTAACGATCAGGGCTTCATAAAGTTCATGCGCCGCGCCGGTGAACTGGCTCAGAATCAGGACGCCCCGTTCGTCGTCGCGGGATGCGATATATTCCTTGGCCACCAGATTCATGCCGTCGTGCAGGCTGGTGACCATGCAGACGTCGGCGGCGCGGTAGTAGCGGTTGACATCTTCCGGCTCATGATGTTCGACCCTCAGATAAACCGGCTGATAGGCGCCGTGGGCGAACCGCTGGTTGATGTGCGTCGCCAGCGCCCGGACACGGGATTCAAACTCCTGATATTCCTCCAATGCGGAGCGCGAGGGCGCTGCAATCTGGACAAAGGAAAATTTCCCGATCATTTCAGGATGCCTTTCCAGAAGATTCTCCACGGCTCTTAACCGCTCCAGGATTCCTTTGGTGTAATCCAGCCGGTCAACACCCAGTCCCATCAGGCAATTTTCATCGATTTTCAGGAATTTCCGGATTTCCGTGCGGCACTGCAAAACCGATGGCTGAGAGTCCTGCCAGGGCGGCGGCCACTGAATGGAAATCGGATAGGCTTCCACCAGCGTCAGATTGCCGCCGTGTGATATGGTTGCAGAAGCGTGTTCTATCCTGGTTTCCAGATACCGGTCCACCGTCTCCAGAAAATTCTTGCAGTGAAAAGGCGTATGAAATCCCAGGATGGTGCTTCCCAGCATTCCCCGGAGAAGCTCTTCCCGCCAGGGGCAGATGCCGAAGGATTCCGGGTTGGGCCACGGGATATGCCAGAAGGTTATGATCGTCGCCTTGGGCAGTTTCCTGCGCAACATTTCCGGCAATAAAGCGAAATGGTAATCCTGCACCAGAACGACGGGGTCTTCCCTGTGCGCTTCCTCGACAACGGCATCGGCAAAGCGCTGATTGACTTTCAGGTAATGCTGCCAGTCGCCTGTCCTGAAAATAGGACGGACATGGGCGATATGGCAAAGGGGCCATAATCCCTCGTTGGCAAATCCGTAATAGTATCCCTTTTCTTCTTCCTTTGACAGCCAGATGCGTCTGAGAGTGTATTTGGGATTCTCCGGAGGGATAAAGACATGATCTTCTTTGTCCACGACATCACGGTCAGCCGAGCCGCCGCCGTGGGCAATCCATGTTCCCGAACAGGCCTTCATAACGGGTTCGACCGCCGTTACCAGGCCGCTGGCCGGACGCTGCACTTCAATGCCTTCCGTGCCTTTCACGTGAATGTAGGGTTCACGGTTGGAAACGACAAGAACCTGTTCCCCCGCCAGTTGTTTAAAAAGGAGTTCCCTGAGTTTGTCCGGATTCCAGGAAATCGTGGCATCATCGGCGAGCCGCCGTTCGGCGTCAATGGTGCGCAACAGGGCGCGCAGATCCCCCATCAGCGGCTGCAACTCGGAATTGGATTCCCTGGCGGAAGGTCTGACCGGATTTTCGCCGCGTAACAGGGCACGGACACCGCTCATCCAGCCGCGCCAGCTCAGATGGGCGACCAGCACGGTAATGAAAGATATGACAAGGAAAAGAATGACGAACAGAAACACGATATACTTGCGCGTATCCGCGCTGCGCCGTTCGATGAAACTCATGTCGTGGACAAGGAAAAGGTATCCTGAATGCGCCCCCTCGACTACAACCGGCTTGACGGCGATATGAACCAGCCCGCTGGGCAGCTTGAGAATGGCGGGTTTTTCTGGCGCCGGTGATCCGGGAGAAGGGCATGCAATTTCTTTGGGAAATTTCGGCGTGCTGTAATGCATCTTGCCCCCGCCGTCGCAATAGCCCATGCCAAAGAGCCTCTCGTCCTGCAGGGCCCGTCTCATGAGGGTATTAATTCTTGCCGCATTTCCCTGTTGCAGAAATTCTCCAAGCGGCTCCTGAATGGTATTGGCAATCAGTTGCGAGCGGATGTCGAGATCACGGGTAAACCAGTGCAGCGTCAGTTTGTCCACCAGGGGCAATATGGCGTAGGCCAGCAGGGTCATGGCCAGAATCAGCGGGAGAACAAACCGCATGTAAAGCCGCAAGGAAGGAAAAAAATTATGTTTCTTTTCTTGTTGATGATTCATGAAGATTTACTCCTTTTAAAAGGCGCTGTCCCAGCGCACGCTCAGCCGGATGGCGGAATTGATTAATCCCACCATGCTGTACGTCTGAACATAATTTCCCCACAGCTCGCCGCTGCGCGGGTCGATATGTTCCGAAAGAAGTCCGTGACGGCTGCGCTGATTAAGAAGATTAACAAAAAGCTCACGGGCTTCATCGGCGCGATTCAGGGCCACCAGTGCATATATGTACCAGAAGGTGCAGACGACGAAAGCGTTTTCCGGCACGCCGAAATCATCCGGTTCCGTATAACGATAAATGTAATCGCCATGTTTGAGCTCCCGTTCAATGGCCGCGACTGTTTTAATAAAACGGGAATCGTCAGCCGGCAGGAATCCCATGTCGTGAATCAGCAGGAGACTGGCATCCACCAGATCGCCTTCAAAAGCGGAAACAAAAGACTGTTTTTTTTCGCTCCACGCGCGCCTGCACACCGCCGCATGGATTTCCGATGCCTTCTCCCGCCAGTACACGGCGCGTTCCGCCAGTTTGAGGTGAACGGCGATTCTGGACAGGCGGTCACATGCCGCCCAGCACATGATGCTGGAGAAGGTATTAATCCGCAGATTTTTTCTGGTTTCCCACGGACCGGAATCCGGGTGATCGTAAACGACAAACGCCGTTTCGCCCAGATTCTCCAGGCGTGTGAAGAGCGCCCGGACGCCTCGGTGCACGAGGCGCTGATCAAAGAATACGTGGGCTACCGCCAGAATGGCCGAGCCGTAGACATCATGCTGGATTTGCTCGCATGCCTGATTGCCGACCCGGACAGGTCCCATGTTTCTGTATCCCGGAAGGCTGTCTATCTCGCTCTCCGCCAGCTGGGATCTGCCGTCGATGCCGTAAACAGGCTGGATACGGCCGCCGGGGGCTCCGGCAACGATATTGATAAGATAGCTTAAGTAACGCTCCATCGTATTGGTTGTGCTGAGGCGGTTCAGGGCATTGACAACAAAATAGGCATCCCGCAGCCAGCAGTACCGGTAATCCCAGTTGCGGCTTGAACCGGCGGCTTCGGGAATGGACGTGGTCATGGCGGCAATGATGGCGCCCGTATCTTCAAAGGTATTGAGTTTGAGGGTGATGGCCGCGCGGATTACTTCATCCTGCCATTCAAACGGGATGGATAAGTCCCTGACCCAGTCATGCCAGTGGGCGATGGTTTCCTGAAGGAAACGGCGGGATAATTCGCCGATGGCATCGGGAATGGTTTCATCCGGCCCCAGAATCAGCGTGACCGTGTCGTCGACGAAAAAGGGGGTTTCCTCCCGTATGGCCGTTACGGAGACATCGGTGGTCAGGCGCATCACCCATGCCGGCGCGACGTATCGTATATGATGACTGCCGTGTGTTGTCATGCAGTGATGGCTGCCGTACCCGCAGGCCGGACGTACCCGCAGGCAAACGCGGGGAGAGCCCTGAATCCGGCTGATCCGCCGGATGAGCATAACCGGCATGAACATGCGCCCGTATTGATGAAACCGCGGGGCAAAATCCGTAATTTCAATCACGCCGCCGTGTTTGTCCGTCAGGCGGGTGACGAGAACGGCCGTATTGGCAACATAGGACTGTTCGCAGGCAACCTTGTCGAGCAGTTCGACGGCGCAATACCCGGAACCTTCCCGGTCGGGATGCTCGCGAAGCAGAGAACAAAAAACAGGGTCGCCGTCAAAACGCGGCAGGCAATGCCAGACGATCTCCGCCTGTTCGTTAATCAATGCGCCGGTATGGCAGTTGCCGATCAAACCGAGTTCAAGAGAGTTCTTCATAAAATATTTCCCGTTTTTGAGTTTTAAAATTATTTTGCATCATTAATACCCCATCCCTGAATCGCACACCCCTGATGGAGATTGCCTATGCCGCTTTATGAATTAATCGTTAAAAAGAAATACTTTTGATAATCGTCTTTGAAACTGACTGCGGGAGGCAAACTTTAATTTGTCCCGTTCACTTTATCAGCTTAATTCTGTTTTGACCGGTTGATGTATTCAATTCACCGGATAAAAAAAGCTTTGGCGGCGTTTTCTGCGCGCCGAATATTTTAACCATACGTTGCATTGACCGGTCCATTGCTGTCAGATGATTTTTTGAAATGCCCTCCAATCCCTCGACCAGCAGCCCCTGCGCAACTTCCGGCGCCGATTTTACGAGATCATTTCCTTTTCCCGTCAGTTCAATCCAAACCACACGCCGGTCATCCATGGAACGGCGCCTTTTAACCAAATCCTGTTTTTCCAGGCGGTCAATAATGCCAATAACCGTTGCGGGATGCAGATACAGCCTGCCGGCAAGTTCCGATACCTTCACCGGCGAATTTTCATTGATGGTCTTTATAGTCCACAACTGCGGACCTGTCAACCCCGTTTCCCTTTTGATTTTTTTGGATTGCTCGTTCAAAATCTGGAATACTCTTCTTAAATTGTCAATGACGTTTGATATGACCATTTTTTTATCGTTCATAAGATTGCCTTGAATCATCCAAGTTTATGAGTTCCTTTTCGGGAACGCCAGCTCTGGTTTAAAACCGCCATTCCCGTCTTTTTCGTTAAATATAGCGCCAATTAATGTCGGACGAGGAGAATCGGACTTTTTGCCTCTTCCATAATTTTTTCCGTAAGCTGGCCCATGAGACGTTTCATCAATCCCGTCCGGCCATGCGAAGGCATGACAATTAAATCAACCCCTTTTTCTTCCTGCTCCTTGAGTATCTCTTCCACGGGACGCCCCTCCCTGACATCGCTGATCACTTCAACTTCCTGGAATTCAGAGAATTTTTTCAGTTCCTTCTGCATCATTTCTTCAGCGTGTTGAATTCCAGTTTTTTCAGCCTGTTCGACCGCCGACGCATCCAGACAGAAATCCGCGGTGCACTGCGCAACCGGTTGGGCAACATGAAGCAGGTAAACCCTGGCATGATACTGCTTTGCCAGTTCCAGCGCCTGCTTTAACGCCTCGTCCGAATAATCGGAAAAGTCCGTCGGCACAAGGATTCTTTTTGGTGCAAACATGATTATCGCCTCCTTTCATGTAAGTTCACCATGATTAAACTGTATACCCATACCAACATTATTAACATTAAACCGGCCCAGCCGCCTTCTCATTGATTGCTATACCAATGATTTGTATACAAATAATATATCAATTGAGAGAAAAATGTCAAGATTTTTGGATGCCGGATGTCAAACTGTAATTATCAGACTTGAAAACCGGGGAATCATAAGGTTTTTACAGATGGTGCAGACTGGTTGGCCATCGCAGGAGAATGATTGAATCATCGGCGGTAATTTCCATTGTCGGATATACAGGAATATTGCATTGACCCGAATTTTGAAATATAGTTGCCCATAATAGAATGCATTATAGAAATAAAGGGATTTGTGTTTTATGACATATTATATCCTCATTGCTTTTTGCGTTGTGATCCTCATTGCGTATTTTTTCGATATTACGTCCAGGCGCACAAAAATTCCCGGCGTGTTTCTCCTCCTTCTGACAGGAATGGCAATCCGTTCTGTCACAGGTTATTATAACCTGATCATACCTGAAACCGAACGAATATTACCCGTTCTCGGCACTCTGGGTTTGGTTTTGATTGTTCTGGATTCCAGCCTCGATTTGAACCTGAACCGGGAAAAAAGTGGTCTGATTATCAGATCCTTATCTTCTTCCATTCTGCTTTTTTTGATTTTTGTCGGTTTTTTCACTTTAATATCAGTGCATTTTTTTTATTACGATACAAAAACCTCCATGATCAATATTATTCCTTTGGGGATTATCAGCAGCGCCGTTGCAATCCCATCGGCATTAGGTTTATCGAAAAATGACAGGGAATTTGTCATTTACGAGAGCTCCATGTCAGACATCTTCGGTATTTTGGCGTTCAATTACATCTTTTTCAGCAGCGGATCTCTGAATTCCGGTTATCTCATTTTTTTCGGAAAAATTATCATTACCTTGATAATTTCTATCCTGTTCAGTGCCGTTCTTACCGTGATGTTGCATAAAATAAATCACAATGTAAAACATGTCTTCATCATGACTTTCATTGTATTAATTTATGCGCTCGCCAAGCTTGTTCATTTACCATCTCTGTTTGTTATTTTTATTTTCGGCCTGGTCATGAACAACATCATTCTATTTAAAAACAATTATTCTTCAAAAATAATTAATTTTGATGAATTCAACGCCGATTTAAACTCTTTTAAAAATATTACCGCTGAACTGACTTTTATTGTTCGTTCTTTCTTTTTTATCTTGTTCGGGTATTATATCAAACTTGCCGAGTTGTTAAATTTAAAAAATCTGATAATAGCCTTAATGATCACCGTGATGATTTTTTTTCTCAGGGCCTTGTATTTGAAATACATTCTTCGTTTTCCTTTAAAGCCGCTGCTCTTTTTTGCGCCGCGCGGATTAATTACCATTCTGCTTTTCCTGAGCATACCCCAATCAATGTTGCTGCCTCTTATAAGTACGGGTGTTATCACCTATGTCATTTTCATGAGCATTTTGATAATGTCATTTGGAAACATAATATTTAATAAAGTCGACGAATTGTAACATCTGCTGCTGATATAAATTTCATAAATTCAGCAAAATGAACAACCCCGCCGCAAGCAGCGGGGTATCCAAAGGAACTTGCGCCCCAGGGGTCGGGGAATTAGACCCACAATTATCCTGGGAGCATAGCGACGTAGGATAATTTCCAATAGCCGGA
>CAYMWM010000069.1:4569-17765 GCA_964394185.1 uncultured Smithella sp. | reverse complement strand
GGTGGCGAGCCCTGGTCGGAGAAGATGCGCGAAGAAATTGAAAGCAGGCTTTTGTTGAAAGCGACCGACAACTACGTCATTTCCGAGCTGATCGGTCCCGGCGTGGCCGGAGAATGTTCGTGTAAAAAAGGCATGCATATTTATGAAGATGCATTCATTCCGGAAATCATTGATCCCGCAACGGGTAATATATTGCCGTCAGGAAGTGAAGGCGAACTGGTTCTGACGACACTCACCAGAGAAGCATTTCCCATGATCCGTTACCGTACGGGAGATATAACCCGTATCGACTACACGCCCTGTGAATGCGGCCGTACACTGGCGCGAATGAAAAGAATTGCGAAGCGTGTTGACGACATGCTTATCATCAGAGGTGTGAACGTTTTCCCTTCCCAGATCGAGGAGGCTCTTCTGAGTGTGGCGCAGGGTGAAACGCCGTATCAGATTGTCGTGGAAAGAAAAGGGGCGATGGATAATCTGGAAATCGTTGTGGAAGTGACGGATAAAATATTCACTCTGGAATTGCAGAAACAACGATCTTTCCTGGACGCCATTAAAAAACGTGTAGCGTCGGTAACAGGGATCAATGCTGATGTCCGTTTGGTTGAATCAAAAAGTCTCCTGCGGCAAATGGGAAAACTTCAGCGGGTTCTGGACAAAAGAGATATTTAAAAATATCAGATATCATACCTTGAAGACAGCAGCAATTATTTTTTAATTTTTTTCAGTATTTGAATCAGCTTGTCGTGATAATAGTAAGCTGTAACAAAAATCGCCACACCCAGAATCATGACAAGGATCAAGTAAGAGTACTGTCCATTGCCGGCAAAGGCTCCGGTAATGGATAGCATTGTCGTGCCGAAGACCCGGCCGGCTGTGGAAATCACAATAAATGTTCCCGTCGGGATGAGGCTGACACCCATGATGTAGCATAAATAGTCCTTGGGAAATCCCGGAATCAGAAAAAGCAGGAAGGAAACCAAAAGTCCTTTGTGCTCCATAAAGTGTTCAAATTTTTGAAAAACCTCTTTATCAACTACATTCTCCAAAAGCGGTTCGCCGAAAAAGCGCGCCAGCATGAAAGCTATCCATGAACCGATCGTCAAACCGATTGTTGAATAAATAGTGCCCCAAAAAGGTCCGTATAAATAACCGCCAATGATGCCGGTGAGTTCACCCGGAATGGGTGCAGCGACAACCTGAATGATCTGCACGACGATAAAAATTAACTGATCGTAGGGGTAGGACCTGATGAAAGCTTCCAGTTTGCGCCTGTCTTGAAAAAGAAGATGCAGGTCGAAATGGATGAAAATGTAGGCTGATAAGGCTATGAAAAGAAGCAAAACAAGAATTCTAAGAACCAGACGTTTATTCATAGAGAAGCTCGATATTTCCTGTTTTCTGTGATTAGACTATCTTATGCCCCGCTGCGGATAATTAATTTCTTAATTAATTGATTAGCGAATTGCTGAGCAGCTTTAAAATATGATTTTTTATAGCATTATTCTATTTTCGTCAATCATATTGTTGGCGTATTGCGGCAAGAAGCTTGAAATCCGCGGACTTGATTATTGCCGATTTCTCAAATCAAAACAGTTGACTTTGAAAATACTCTATGTAAAAAAGCAAACCGAAGTTTATTAAAAATTACTTAATTTTACCGGTAGTTTATCATTATCGATAAAGCAAAGGGGGAAGGAATGTCTATGACTAAATTTCCACAGAAACTGGAAAGAAAAAAATCTGATATATATAAAGATGCACCCATTGCAAAGTTTGGCGAAAGAAAACCGGATTTTACGACAATGGGCAGAAAAATAAAAAATCCGCATAAAAAATTCCGGGAAGTTGTTTGTGTGGAAGCCTGCCGGACACCATATGGACGTGCAGGAGGAGCGCTTAAAGATTTATCGGCAATGGACCTGGGCGCTCTGGCAATAAAAGAAATTTTACGGCGCACAGCAGGAAAAATAAATCCGGCAGACATTGATTATATTTTCATGGGGCAGGTGGTTCCCGCCGGTTGCGGTCAGATTCCCGGAAGGCAGGCTACCATTCTGGCAGGCGTGCCGGAATCGGTTCCATCCATTACCGTCAATAAAGTATGTTCATCCGGAATCAAAACCATTGATCTTGCGTTTCAGATGATTCTGCTGGGACGCGCCGAAATTTGTATTGCGGGAGGCCAGGAAAGTATGAGCAACTGTCCGTTTGTCCTGCCGGATATGCGCTGGGGGGCAAGAATGGCTTTGCCCAACGGACGTGTGGTCGATTCGATGGTTTACGACGGTCTCTGGGATGCCTTCTACAACCGTCATATGGCTATTCATGGTTCGGAAGTGGCCGATGAATTCGGTTTTCCCAGGCAGGAACAGGATGAATGGGCCCTTAATTCACAGATGAATGCGGTACGTGCCATGAACGACGGTAAACTTGACGCCGAAATTTTCCCCGTGGAAATTACACAGGGCAGGAAAACAATTGTTTTTGATAAAGATGAAGGGCCGAGGCCGGAAACGACAATGGAAGGTCTGGCAAAACTTCCTCCTGTTTTTAATCATTTGAGCACGGTTACCGGCAAACCGGGCAGTGTCACCGCCGGAAACGCTCCCGGTGTGAACGACGGAGGCGATGTTTGTCTTTTGATGAGCAGGGAAAAAGCCGATGAACTGGGATTAAAACCGATTTTTACCATTGTTGATTATGCGGAAGTGTCGCAACCGACAAAAGATATCGCCACGGTTCCGGGGCTGGCCATTAAAAAGATTCTGGAACAAAATGATATGACGCTTGACCAGATGGATGTAATCGAAATCAACGAGGCATTCGCAGCGGTAGCGCTGGTTAGCTGCCGTTCGATCCTGGGAATGTCCAAAGAAGATATGTTCAAGAAGGTCAACGTCAACGGCGGGGCTGTTGCCTACGGTCATCCTATCGGTGCAACCGGTGCGCGAATCTTAATGACGCTGGGCTATGAACTCAGACGGCGTGGCGGCGGATATGGTGTCTGCGGCATTTGCTCAGGACACGCACAGGGAGATGCCATGCTCATTAAGGCAGGAAAGTAAAAAAGTAAAGAATGTACCATTCGCATCAGACTCATAAGCTGAACGACAGGGGCTTATGCAAGTTGTAAATTAACGGCAACCGCCGTTATCAGGGAGTATGTATAGCTATTCCTGATAACGGCGGTTCCATTTTATTTTATCTTAAATTGTTCTTAACGGACCTTGTCAATTAAATGACTTTGAATAAATGTAATCCTGTCCTTTCTGAGGCAGAACGGCAAAACGGTAGAAAGTCCCTTTTTCACCGGCTGGCGGATTATACCAGCGGGTTTCATAGACTCCGGTTTTTCCGCTATCTTTTGTGTCTTTTAAAATGACCGCCACATCATAGCCTCTGTCATCAGTGGATTGTCCGTTTTGCTGAAGTTGGTTCCATGAAATTCCATCTTTGCTTTCTTCAATGCCTACCAGTGTCTGTGCCCACGTAATCAGATGGGGAGGCATATCCTCCCAGACGAAAGACCAGTAAGGCTCTTCGTTGGTTTTCGCGGCGATGAATGACGGATCGGTTATCGCTTTTCTTTTCGTCCCTTCTACGGCTTTACCACTCGTAAACCGTTTCATTTTCAAATCATAGGACCATTTTTCGGGGAAGTTCTTTTTTAAATTATCCTGTCCCATTTCCAGCGCAAGTTTGCTTGCTTGTCTGGCCAAAAAAGGCTGAGTTTGAGGACCATAGAGTGTATGTCCGCCCTCATATCGCTGGATGCTGTATTCTTCAGGTGTTGTAACATAACCGAAATATCCATTGGCAACACTTATTACCGGAAAGTACTGCAAATCATTTTTGTTGGCTGACGCGAGTGTGTCTCTGCATTCTTTCGCTATTCTGATGCCGGATTCTTGTGTGACTTCATAAGGTAAGGCTATCAGGAGGACATCATCAATCTGAATGGTCTGAAAAAACATTTGATGTGGAAACCCATCCTTCGGAAGGACAAGATACTGGAAAGGACCACCTAACGTTCGTTTGTGTCCCTGACAGGATTTTGTAAAAAACCATCGTGGAGAACCCTGCCTGAGCCATGGGAGCTTGGAGATTACAGGAGAAGGCCCGTCATCCGCCCCGGCGGCAAGCGCTGATCCAACGACAGGTCGTTCACACAAACAGATATCATCAATACAACGATCGGCAAAAACATCTATCTCTTTGGCGGCAAAATTAATCGTCACATTATCTTTCAATTTTCCATCCAGCGAACGGAAAAGTTCCATCGCCTGTTGTCCGACTGCTGTTCCTACTTTACGCGCATCAATATAACCCTGCTTCTTATAGTTTGGCGAACAATCCCCATGTGCACCGTTTAAAGCCGCATGAAGAGGATCCCATGATGTTTTGTATTGGTTTTTTATTCCGTATTCCACTTCCCTCTCAAGGTAAGCGAAGACATCACCATTATGAAGATTGTTTTTGGGCGGAACCGCTGTGGCGTGGATGGAGAAACTGGAAAGTGCTCCAAGCGGACGATATTGTCCGTCATGATCAAGGACATCCACACGAATCATATACAAATTCGGATTTATGGCTTCATAAATATCCGGAGGCGGTGTCACTGCAGATATGTTTTTGTTGGCCAGGTACGATTCAATACTGCGGTTGCGTGTCATTTTACTTATCTGCGTTGATGCTGTGGCAATTTTTGCCGGTTTTTTTTCTTTATAAGCACTGATAATGGCATTAGCGATTTGTTTCGACAGGTAATTAAAATAATCGGGATCGAAGCCTGCCGCATTGGATGCATGATCATTGTAGAAGTTATTTTCAAAGTAATTTCCGGCTCCTGAATGGGTATGGGTACCTGCGATAAGCAAGCCATCTATTCCCACATCAGTATCTTTAGCTATCAGTTCAGCAACCTTCTGATTAAGCATAATGGAGCCTGTCAGAAAATCGCCCTGAACGATGGCAACTGAACGTCCTGATTGCGGTTTTAAATACAAAGTCCGGACATAAAGCCTGGTTCGGAAACCCTTCCCGTAATTTGCCCACGTGGAATAGCCGGCCATGGGCATTCCAGGCGGCGGGGTTATGTCTGCTTTTGCCATGCCGGCAACCAATGTTGAGTTTTTCACTTCCGGCAGGGGTGTTTGTTTGCTGATTTCCATCCGGATCGTAGCGCATCCGCTGAATATGAAGAGCAACGTGGCCATTCCCCAAATTCTCCATGATTTAAAAATGTTCATATAAAATTCTCTCCCCTCTTCGTTTATTTTAGATTAATTTAAACGATGAAATCTGAAATTAATATGTGTTTTCTGATTTCTTCCCCGTGATAATAGCATAAATTTTATTGAAATCAATTGTTAGTTATGAAATCATGAAACACCGATTTTGCTAATGAATTTGGAATCATGTCATATAAAAAAGTTTCGATGCAAAAAGGAGATAAGAATGACGGAATTTAAACCGGTAAAATCCCGTGATATTTTTATGGGAAAGCTCGGTTATGGTTGTGATTTACTGGAAGAATTTACAAATATAGTCACGAAGCTTGGTGTCGGCCTTGGCCGAATCGAAGCTATTGGCGCGGTTCAAAAGGCTCGAATTGGCTTTTATAATCAGGAAAGCAGGATATATCAGTTTTCTTTCTTCGATGAGCCGATGGAAATCGTAAAATTGGTCGGGAATATATCTCTGAAAGAAGGTGAACCGTTTGTCCATGCGCACATAACCCTATCCGATTCATCAGGGAAATCTTATGGCGGACATCTGGCAACCGGTACAATTGTGTTTGCCTGCGAGTTTATTCTGCAGGTTTTTGACGGGCCGGTTTTTAATAGAGGCTATGATAACGAAACGGGTTTGACTTTATGGTTATTTAATGAATGAGCTTTACGTCCGAATCCCTTATGATTTATTGGTCTCTGCTTTGCTGGCCGAGAATCATGGACACATATCGCATATTAATGCCCTGTTTCTGTGACAGAGATTCCCTGGCAAGGCGGGACATCTTTTTATATCGTTCAGGTTCTGTCAGCACGTCTACAATAGTCCGGCTGAGTCCGGCAGCGTTGTTGACGACGATGGTATGACTTTTGACAACATCCAGCGCCCAGAGAAAGTTTTCCATATGAGGACCATGGATCGTTGGCACATTCTGTATGATGGGTTCCAGGATATTCTGGCCGCCTTTATCAACAAGGCTTCCACCCACAAATGCGACATCAGCAATTCCATAGAGGTCAAAAAGCTCACCCGTGGAATCGACGATAAGCAAATCTGCCTTGGCGTTAATTTGACTGTGCAACGATGAGGATATTCCGAAAGATTTTGCCAGATCAACCAGAACGGGGATACTTTCCGGATGCCTCGGTGCAATGATACAAAATAGATCAGGTGTATGTAGCCTTGCTTCACGGATGGCTTCCAAAACGATTTTTTCCTCTCCTTCCCTGATGCTGCCAGCGATAAATACGGGACGGTTACCGCACCGAAGAGTCTGTCTGATGTTAAGCACCTTTTCCGGATTGATTGCCGGTATCGTATCAAATTTAAGATTGCCGAAAACCTCAACTTGTTGCGCTCCCAAAGCGGTGAAATGCGAGGCATTCTCATCTGAACTGGCAAGGATGCATGCAGGGTTCAGAATATTGGCCATAAGCGGTTTAATTATTCTATAGCGGTTGAAAGCTTTTACGGAAATCCGCGCATTGATGAACATCGTTTTCACATGGGCATTCCTTGCCTGAATCAGAAGGTTGGGCCAGATTTCTGTCTCAATGATTACAAGGACTTTGGGTTTGAGATACATCATATAGCGCCGCATAACCCAGGACAAATCGAAGGGCATGGGCAGGATGAAATCAATGCCCTGGATCCCCGACGCTGCCTGCCTGCCTGCGGCAGTCATGCTCGAAAGACAGATACGACAATCCGGATGTTTGGATTTGAGAGCCTCAATGATTCGAGCTATTGCCCTGACCTCGCCCAGGGATGAAGCGTGCAGCCAGATCAGTTCACCGTGGGGAACAGCCGGAAATTTAAAAGCCAGACGCTGCATGAATGTGTTTTTAAAATTGGGATGCCGGTACAAACACAGACATAATGGCCAAATGAGCATATTGCCCAGAATATTATAGATAAGCATAATCAGGCGTGCCATTGCTGAATGAACCTTTCCGTATCTTCAGGGGTATTGATCTCGAAAAACCTGCCTTCCGAAATCATTACCTTAATAGGAATCCCGTTTTCAAATATAAAGACGGCACATGCTTCACCGGTCATGACATTAATAAGCCTGATAACCTTTTTCTTCAATCAGATTGGAGCCGGATTGCAGATTAATGCGTTTTTTTACATCGGATCTTTTATCGTTGGTTAAGTACACAGCCCGGGCCAGATCGATAAATTTTTGACCGAAATCTTTGGCTCTTTCGCAGTCGCGGATGTCGTCTTCGATTTTCCAGAGTTTTTTGTTGATATTTAAAAGTTCAATGTAAAGCGGATCATCCTTGGCAATAATTTTTTTAACTGCCAGATCAACAACATCGAACTCTTTGCGAATATTGACCAGCTTGGTTTCGTCTTTAATATTTTCCAGTTTGATTTCGATAATGGTCAGTTTATCAACAATTTCTCCGTCGGATACTTCGATGAACATCTTTTGCTTTCCTTTTTAGGTCTGATGGTTATTGTTTATAATACCTCTTCCAGTTTGCCTATTAAATCTTTTTCTGTCAGCTCTTTGTAACAGCGCATATTTGTGCAACTGCGGCAATGATCATAACAGTCCATATTTTTATAAACAACATAATCTGTTTTTGAGTCCGGAGGTGTCCAGTTCTGCCAGCGAACCGAACCGAAAACCGTTATTGTGGGAATTCCCGCGCAGATAGCCAGATGTTTACTGCCGCCGTCATTCCCGACATACATTTTGCACTTTTCCAGAATAGATCTCAGCTCAATGATGTCCGGCATCTCGTAATCTATGATTGCCCGTTTTTTATCAGAAAGTCTATTATAAACCTGCAAGGCTAAATCCTTTTCACCGGGACCATAAACAAACCACAATTTGTAACCCCGGGAAACCAGCCAGTCACCTGTTTTAGCAAAGTGATCCGGGTTCCAGACCTTGAAATCTCTTCTGGAAACGGTGCAGAAAGCAGCCGTATTATCGGCGAAATCATGCTTTTTTGCAAAAAATGACGCTTTGTTCTCCTGTTCCTCATCAACGGCGAATTCAATCTGATAATTTGATAAATCCGCGCCAAATTTTTCAATCAGCTTCAGCTTGGAAAGCGCGGCATATTCCAGGTTATTTTTGATTTTGACAGCGGTTGAATAGGCATATTTTCGCAAGCCTAATTTAAAACCAATGCTTTCTCCGGCTCCCGCCAAGAAAGTAATTTGAGCCGATTTCGGATTGGAAAAGCAGTCGATAATCAAATCATATTTCTTTTTTCTCAATTCGGAAACCAGTTTGCATAATTCAGCCGGACTGATTTTGCGCGGAATAATTTTTAAATGACTGACATTTTGATTATATTTATAAACATTACCGCCCAATTTTTCGGTTAAAAAATCGATATCCGCCTGAGGATAGAGTTTTTTAAGTTGTCTGACCACAGGTGTTGTCATGATGACATCACCTAACTGTCTGAGTTGTATGACCAGTATTTTTTTCATTCGCCTGAATCTTGCCAAATCTTCTACTAATATGCGGGAAGTCTTTTAATAAAGTAAATATGATTAAAATCGTTTCATGATTTATTTTGTTGACCCATTTCCCATAGTTTCAAATATTTCAGATACACGCCATACGCTGAATTTATACACAGGATAAATCCGGTTTTACCGTCAAGAAAACCCTGTTGAAGACAGTACATTTTGAAAAATTTAAAAATGCCTCTCATCACAGCTTTATTTATCGATGAACTTTTCCCCTGCTCAAAAAGTTCCGAAGCCCCGAGAGAAGAATAGGCATCTATTTTTGAAATATGTGAATGCAGGTCCGGATAGGTGTAATGCAGCATGACTTCGTCGATTGTTCCGGTTTTGCCATCATTCATTTCGATGGATTCATGGACTATTTTATTATCAAGCCTGCCTTTCGCTTTCTCAAAAAGCCTTAAAGGGTAGTCCTTGTTCCATCCGCAATGATTAATCAGTTTACCCAGATAGAAAGATCTGCGCTTAATCCTGTAGGCGGAAAACCCGGAAGATTTTATTGCATCGGGTATTTTTGTTTTCAGATTCTCAGTTGCTTCTTCATCCGCGTCTAAAACCAGCACCCATTCGTTAGTACATTGATCAACTGCAAGCTGTTTTGTCCGGCTAAAACCAAGCCATAAGGATTGATGGATTTTGCAATGATACTTCTTGCATATTTCCAGGGTTGAATCCGTTGACCCTGAATCAACAACAACGATTTCATCGGCCCATTTCACTGATTCCAGGCATCTGCCGATATTCTGCTCCTCGTTTTTTGTGATAATCGCAACCGATAATCTGTTCATTCTTTCACATTGCCTTCACGCTCAAAGCCGAACCACGCCTCATTTTTGTTACAAAGAGTTTTGTCTTTTGCGTAAAGGAACCCTTTGCCAATGACTTGTGGTTATGTTAACAATAATCACCTTGGAAATGCAATGGGGGATTTTTTTATATGCAATATAAAATCTCTTGCTGAATTTATACGGGGTTGCCAAATTTTAGTTGATCTTCAGAGTGCTTAAATTATGACATATACGGTTTTTGTCAAAAGAATAAATCTGATATTAATCATTTTTTTATTAACGGTAAATATCGCCGGTGATTTTAATACAGTAGGATGGCTTCTGGGGGACAATCAGATGATCCGGTGCCGACCCTGCTGCGAAACTCAGGATATATGGAAGCCTTATTCAAAGGCCGCACAAATCTGCTTTGCGGAAAGATTGACTGGATTTTCGTAAAAGGAATGAAAATGGGCCGGGCCGGATTGGGGAGCTATG
Organism: uncultured Smithella sp.; assembly: GCA_964394185.1. Lineage (GTDB taxonomy): Bacteria > Desulfobacterota > Syntrophia > Syntrophales > Smithellaceae > Smithella. The sequence continues at coordinate 7,764 of CAYMWM010000069.1, read as the reverse complement.
CAGGATCCGATCACAAATGGATTACCGCCGATTTACAGCTTCAATAATTTCTAACCAGCAGATGTCAAAATTTCCCCTGGATAATATTGTTTTGGATTTTTCCAGGTTTTTCTTTCCCATTTGTTCAGCTACTTCAGGATTGTCGAGCAACAATATTATTTTTTCAGCCATTGCCTGCGGATCCTTCGGATTGACGAGATAACCGCCAATTTCGGAATCCAGTATTTCCGGGATACATCCGACGGACGTTGCCACAACAGGCCTGCCTGCCGCCATCCACTCCACCGTGGCTCTTGATACAACTTCCGAACCGTACGATGCGACAACACCAACCGAACAATTTTTTATAAAGCTTTTTATTTCATCTTTACTTAAAAAACCATGATAAAAAATATTTTTTAAATTTAATTTCATGCATAGCCCTTCCAGGTTCTGCCATTTAATGTTTTCTTCCTTGCCCGCAATATGAAATTCCACATCGTTGAACTTTGATTGCACTTTGGCTGCCGCCTCAAGAAACGAGGCATGACCTTTGACATGATCCAGTCTCCCTATCATACCTACAGCCTTTTTTTCCGGCAAAGAAAAGTCCGTTGAATCGGCTATGCCTGCGGGAAAATACAGGGTTTCAACTTTATCTGTATCTAAAGACAACGCGCCTATAAGGTCTTTTCTGATTTTATCAGTAGGCGCTATTAATTTGTTGGTGTGTTTATAAAGAAATTTATTCAAAAAGCTTTTGCTGACTTTCTGATCAATGATTCTCGTTCTTATTACAGGGATGTGATTGATGGCTGACCAGATGAAGGTTATAAAATGCAAAGAACCTGTATGAACGATGATGACATCGGGTTTTACATCCTGGCATATTTTTCTTATCTTTAAAATATTTGCGGCGGCGGACAAAACATCTCTGCCGTAGATCGCTATGGGACTCAGGTTATTTTCCCTCGCTTTTCGGAAGGACAATGAACTTTCCGGACACGCCAGATAAGATTCAACACCCGAATTTTTCTCGGCCTCAATGCAGCAGAATGCGTAGGCCGAAAGGGCGCTCCACCAGGGGATGTCTAATAAGTGAAGGGTACGCATCATTTATGTTACCAACGCCCTGGAATCCGGTAAATTTTTATCGAGAAAAGATTTGGTCGCCAGAATAACCTGCCCCGAAGATATGTCCCGCATGCACTTAAAATGTTTTTTTGGACATTCTTTCAGTCCATGCGAAGAACAAGGCCTGCAGGACAAATCAACTTCCACAATGCTATTGTTCTCTCCGTAAGGGGCAAACCCCAGTTCTTTGGTGGTTGATCCGAATATGGCCACCAAAGGCACATGGAATGCTGCAGCAATATGCATGGGTCCGGAGTCATTTGTTATGAACAGAGAACATCTGGAAATCAGTGTTGCCAATTCCTTCAAATTTGTTTCCCCGCAAAGATCAATGTACTGATGCTTTATCTTTGACAGAACTTTATTAATATCATCCCTGTCACCGGCTGATCCGACAAAGACAATTTTTGCGCCATAATTTGCTGTTAACCAGTCCGCCACTTCTGCAAATCTTTCCGGCAGCCATTTTTTTGTCGGCCAGACAGATCCGGGATTGATTCCAATCAATAAATCGTTCTGCCCGACTTGATACTTTTCACAAAAATGATCGAAATAATCATCAACGAATATTTCCGGTGATTGAATTGTCGGATGAATACCCATTTCTTTGAGCACATCCAGATATTTTTCAATCGTATGTTTTGTCTTAAAATGACTTTTGTTGCTGTTTTTTATATAAAGATATCTGCTGATGGCATTCTTGCGATACACAGATCTATGAGGTACTGAGCAAAACATTCTTAAGATAACCGACCGCAATTTATTATGCAGGTCGATAAAAACATCAAACTTTTCACTTCTGATGCGTTTTACCAGAGAGAATATGGACTCCCCGTTTTTTAAGACAATCAAATCATCGATATAGGGATTGCCTTCCAGAATACCGGCAAACTTTTCTTTCACGGCAACGGATATTTTACATTCCGGATAAGATAACTTCAAATTGTGATATACAGGGGTCGTCAGAACAATATCGCCTAAAGAAGAGAATCTTGTTACAAGTATTTTGGGATTTTTTTTAATCATTTATTTCTTCTTCGTCTCGTAATTGTGGCGGTAATAACGGCGATGTCCCCATGTCCACTGCTCGGGATAGAGGCGGATCAGTTCTTCCAGTTTCCGGTTGAGTTCCGTCAGCCAGTAAATATAGGTTGTTTCCTCATCCCCCTTTTTTTCAACTTTGAATGGCGGATGAACGATAATGCGAAAAGAATCTCCTTCATAAAAACCGACGGCAAAAACAATGGGCGAATCAAACTCCAGCGCATATTTGATACAACCCACATGGGTCGGCGCCGGAGTGCCAAAGAACGGCACATCAACGCTCTTTTTGTTGCTCATGGCATACTGGTCGATTAAAAAATCCACGCTGCGGTTCTGCTTCAGCAGATTGTAACCAATAATATCGCGCAGACTTTCGCTCTCTTTTTTTACGACCTTGCCGTTGACAATCCCCTTGCCCTTCCTCGGTATCTGCAGCAGATCAAATCCGAATTTGATGCGCTTTTGCCCTATAATCCAGTCGAAGATAGGGCTTGATATCCTCTTGTAGATCACTGACAGCGGAACACCCCGCCCGGTCAGCGTTGCGCCGCAGAGCTCCCAGTTGCCCAGATGTACGGTTACGCCGCAAAACCCCCTTTTACCTTCCAGAACCTGAGAAAAATATTGGTAATTATCAATCGGGATTTTACCAAGACTCTTCGGCGGAAAGTAGATATCCGTAAAAAGAAAATCAAGCCCGACTCTCACAAAGTGGCGGAAACAACCGAGGGCAATCCGTTTCTTTTCGGCTGGAGACTTCTCGTCGCCGAAAGCAATGTCGAGATTCGTCAGCATAATCCTCCGATAACGCCGCAACAGGTGGTAAAGCAGCGTTCCGATGCCGACGTATAGCGCCCGGCGCAACGGAAAACCGCCAATCCTGAGTGGCAGACCAACAATGGCTAAAACGAAGCGGAAGGCATAAAGTCCGGCCATCTGGACGGGAGAGTATTTGCGTATCAGAAATTCGCCCGGCTGTGACTGATCGTCTAGGCCGGCCCTGGCCGGTTGCGCTTGTTGTCCTGACATGAAGATCCT
>CAYMWM010000069.1:0-4548 GCA_964394185.1 uncultured Smithella sp. | reverse complement strand
GAATGTTTCTGCGGTAAAGTATAGAAAACACAGTCTTGCCTGTCAAGGGAATCATAGACCGTAATTGAGTGGAACATTTGTCGGCTGTTTTATTTTCCGAATCTCAATTTGAGCAAGGTGACTATATAAGTTAACACAAAGAAATACAGATTTCGTTTTGTTTCTCCAAACATTCTTTTCTTGAAAGAAAACGGGACCTCTTTTATTTTTATATCAGGATTTGTTTTTGTTAATTTGAATAATATTTCTTCTATGATGTCAAAATTATTGCAATATAAATTAATATTTTTCAGCAAATTGCCCCTGTATAATTTGAAACTATTGGAAATATCCCTGCACTTTAAATTTAATACGACGGAATAAATGACATTGACCACCCAACTCATGATCAATAAAATGCTGTTATTGTCAGTTGCACCTCCCGCAACGTATCTTGATGCAATCACGACGTCATAATCGTTTTTGTATTGATATAATTTGCTGATGAATTCAGGGGAATGAGATCCGTCGGCATCCATGAATATAATATATTCTCCCTTGGCATTTTCCAGCCCTGTGCGAATGGCATTTCCATAATGATTCCCTTTTTTTCTATTTAAGTAGACTATATTATTATTTCTACAAACCTCTTCTGTGTGGTCCATCGGGTGCATCGTATCCACGATGAGTATTTCATAATCCTCTCCCAGTTTTTGCATCTCGTTTTTGAGCCGGGGAATAATGATTCGTAAATTTTCTTCTTCTAAATAAGAGGGGATGATGATACTGAGTCGAATATTGGAACTCATCATCCTTCCACCCATTCTAACATTCGCTTAATGCCGCTGATTTTATCCACTCTGGGACGCCAGTCTAATAAGCTTTTAACTTTATTGATATCAGCAACAAATATTTTCTGATCGCTTGTTCTGGGAGGAAGTTTCCGATATTTTAACCTGACTTCCATTTCCTGCTCCAATATTCCAAAAAGTTCCAGCAGGGAAAGACTGTTCGCCATGCCGCCGCCAATATTAAAAGCATTTCCTTTTGCTTTATTGATGTTCTCTATAGCTTTAAAATAAAGATCTGCTGTGTCGTCCGCATAAAGAGCGTCTCTTACCTGTTTGCCGTTACCGGATATAGCAAAAGGCTCCTTTGCTAATCCTTTTTTGCTCTCGACTGCTTTTTGACAAAACCATCCTATCCATCCCTGATCGTATGTTGAAAACTGTCTCACCCCGAACATTGAAGAATGACGAAAAACGACTGTCCTGATTCCGAACATTCTATGAAAATCCAGCATGTATTGATCTGCGCTTCCCTTTGAGCATCCGTAAGGTGAATGGAATTCCAAAGGAATAGTCTCCGGAAAGCCCAAAGGGAATTCATCACAAACATATCTTGTATCCGTTTCTCTGTAATGGATCCACTCTAAATTACCGTAAACTTTATTTGTTGAAGAATAGATGACAATGGTTTCCGGAGAAAACATTTTTACTGCATGAAGAACATTAAATGAACCCAATGCGTTTATTTCAAAGTCAATCTTCGGATCCGTTATGGAGGTAGTCATTGCTACCTGCCCGGCCAGATGAAATACAACATCCGGTTTGACATCATTGATGATAAAGCTCACTTCTTCGCTTTTTCTTACATCAGAATTATAAAATTTAAAATCACCTCGTGATCTGAGCCATTCAAGATTGTCCTTACTATGTTCGCGATATAAATTATCAAATATCAATAATTCATAATTTCTTGTAAATGATTCTAATGCCAGATTGCTGCCCAGAAAACCGCAACCACCTATTATAAGCAATTTCATTTTAATTTGGCCTTTTCTATGCTTATTGTCTTTAGCAGTCCCTCTTCGAGGGAAAATGTTGGTTTCCACTTTAATTTACGTATTTCGGTTATATTGGCTTTACTGTTCATTACTTCGTTTTCTCTATAGGGGATCGCACCAAAGTCTAATTTGGTATGATAATTTTTTGCAGTGTGTTTGACTATTTTAACAAACTTTCTGATTTCGATTGATTTGCCCGTCCCGATTTCATAATGTAGGAATCCTTTTTTAAAATTCCTAATGTTATTGATTATCGCCGTGAAAGCGGTCACGACATCATCTATATATATAAAATCTCTCTTTTGCTTTCCTTCCGTTAAATCTATTTTCTCGGCATTGTTTAAAATATTATTAATAATATATGGAACAAATTTGGAGTTATCATCATTCGGTCCATAGAAATGTTCCAATGCGACATTGATGCAAATCATTCCCTCGGCATACAATGCAAGCCATTCTCTGAACTGATTTTTTGATAATGAATAATGACTTACTCTTTTATCAAGGATAGTATCCGTATTGATAAAACAGGAAACGCTATTCTTCTTGCCCAGTTCCAGAAGCTGCAAGGGCATGGTCAGATTCGCCTGTATTAAATATGAAGGCGCTATTTCTCTCCGGCCATAGTTTGTGGCACAATGAAGAATAATATCTATTTTGTTTTCTGCGAAAATTTTTTCCAAGTTTATCTTATCAATGTTGTAATATTTTATGTTATTGACGAAATCTCTTATTCTGAATATGTTGGAAAAACTTCTTTTCAATACAATCACGTTATAATTTATTGGAATAAGTTTTTTAAGCAGGTTGCTTCCTAAAAAACCAGTAGCTCCCGTCATGAGAATGTTTTTCCCCAATATAATGTTCCTTTCAATATATTGTCTGATTGTAACTACAACATATTTATTAATCAAGAGTCCATTATTTCATACTGATAATAAGTATCATTATTGCCCAGTGATAAACTTCTGATTTGTTTCGGAATACTTTTTTTGCCGAAAATATGGATTGCCTGCTGAAAAAAAGCCACGACAAGAGACTCGAAACAGGAGTTGTTAATTGGAAATCCGGTCAGCTTAATATGAATGACGTTGTTTTCCACATGCGCGATAACTTCACCGCCGTCAAAATAAGTTGACCAGATTTTAGGTGTAATAGACTCGGCGAATTTCTTTATATCCTTTATAAGCATATAAGAATGGTATGGTCCTCCTTGTGACAATCCGAAATTGGCGGCGACTTTTCCAAATAATGCGTAGGTCTCTTTGTCGTTTTCGAAGAATTCTCTAATAAGCTCGTCAAGAAAGAAAATAAATTTATCCATGGGAATAAGGGTTACTGACATAATCACATTATTGAAATAATTGTCCCTCTGTGCCAGTTGCGTCATAAAAGATTTCCATTTTTCCTCACCGAAAACTGTAGTGATTGCAGACTTGCCCGTAAGCATAACCGTGCCTTTAACGTTCATATCAAAACCTCTCTAAAATGAATTTTTGGGGAGTTGATATAATTTATAGATTGCCGTAAAAATATGCAAGAATAAAATGTTTTTCCGTAATACTTATTTTTCTTTTTTTAATTTTTATGCTACATTACAATAGGTTAGTATGTGAAAAGATCTTCTTCATTAACAGTGTTATGAAACGTATCATTCAGCAAGCGAATATTGGTAATGATGCATATAAATACTGTTGGCATGACCGTCATAAACACCTTCAATCTGATGAGGGTGGGTTCTTGTGTGCTATGCCCGAAATGTTGAATATGACTTCCGGGGCATTAAGTGCGAACCGCTTTCTGAAGCAGAGGTGCTTTCCGATTATCTTCCTGAAGCTGGCATGATCGGCTACAGATTAAATTTTGTGCAGGACAGAGTCACTGATAACAGTATTCCATGTCATCAATTGAATGAAAGTTTTCGGCAGAGAAAATAAATAAGCTGAAGGGTTGTCTAAAAAAAATGAAATATATTAGAGCACAACAAGAAAGGGAGGCAGGACGTGATTAACAATATCAGGGTTGGTGTGAAGTTGGTCGGCAGCATTGCGCTTGTTTGTATCATTACGGGCGCACTACTCCTGGTTGAGCGTTCCGTAAGAATCAATGCATTGAATAAAATGGACTCAGTATATGTCAATTATATGGGAGCTGTTTCGGATACCGGAAATCTGAAAACCGGCTTTGATAGAATAGAGAAAAATCTTTACCTGTATGTTGCTGTACCGCAAGCCCGCCCTAATGCACTGGCAAATATTAGTCAGGAAATAAATTCTATTAACCACATTATTCAGGTACATAAGAACAAAGAGACGACGGAAGAAGAAAAGAAGCTAATTTCCGATTTCGAGGCAGCCTGGCCTGAAGCGCAGCGCAGTTACGAGGAAATAATAAAGTATGTGAATGACGGCAAAAAAGATGAAGTTGCCAATCTGCTAGCCGACGGAAGTTATATAGTTAATGTTCAGAAAAATACTCTGACAGCAGTCAAAGCTCTTAATGATTATAATACTAAAAGAAAAGAAATGGACGTAAAGACGGCTAAGGAAAATACAGGAGGCACTTCGTACTTTGTACTCTTACTGATAGGTGTCGGGCTGATTCCGGTGATAGCCATAGTATACATGCTGAGTATATCTATTACCCAACCCTTAAAAAAGGGCGTATTGATGATGGAGGAGATGAAGAAGGGTCATCTTTCCAACCGGTTGCATATGAAACGG
>CAYMWM010000068.1:0-17932 GCA_964394185.1 uncultured Smithella sp. | reverse complement strand
TGAAGCGTTACCGCAATCCCAAAACTATCATTTTGTAGGAGCCGTCCTCTTTGAAGAGATATGTCGTAAAAACATTTCTTTAAATTAAGCATCTTAACCCCTTATTGCAAACGGAAAGGATGAATTGAAAATGAAAAAAATACTCATGATCATTGTTTTATTATTAAGCGGCTGCGTCCATGTGCCGGAAAATGTTACACCTGTTGATCATTTCAATATCGAGCGGTATCTGGGAACGTGGTACGAAATAGCCCGGCTTGATCATTCCTTTGAACGCGGACTCACGTCGGTCAGCGCCGAGTACAGCCCACGGTCCGATGGCGGTTTGCGGGTTGTGAATCGGGGTTATTCGCAAAAAGAAAAAAAGTGGAAAGAGATAGAAGGCAGGGGATATTTCGTGAATCGCAGGGATCAGGGCTTTTTGAAAGTGTCTTTTTTCGGCCCCTTTTACGGGTCGTATGTTATCTTTGAACTCGACCGGAAGAATTATTCATACGCGCTCGTCTGCGGCCCGGACAAATCTTATTTATGGATTTTGTCCCGGACTATGAAAATAGATGATAATCTGAAAAAACGCCTGATTGAAAAAGCAGCCTCGCTGGGATTTGAAACGGACAAATTAATCTTCGTACCGCATGATGAGGCAAAGAGAACGCTGCCACTGCCTGATAAATCATTAAATCGATAAACCCATCCCCGTAATGATTACCCGAATGCATTGCAGCGAAACAGCGCGGAAAATAACTATAGAATTGACGGCCACGAATATTTCATATACAGAGAACCGCTGATTGATGCAGGATACGCTGCGGCATTATCAAAATTTACGAAAGCCAGACGGGGTGCGGTTATTTTATGAAGAAAATATTCTTGATTATCATTTCCATCAGTTTTGTTTTGCAGGGATGTGTAACAGTCAACCGGCAGATGCTGGGGAAAGTTGACGTTTATCCTCCGGCTCAAAAAGCGGCCGCCATTGTGGAGATTAAAACAGGCGATTTTGTTCAGACACTCAACGGCGGCAAGCCCGATAAGGATGCGCTGCCCGGTCCTGTTGCGCTGAAGGGCATTGCCCGTTCCTTGATGACGAGCTGGAAACGCAGCAATATCATTGCCGGTTATTATTTTGAAGGTTCATCCCGGTCTACGCCGGATTATACGATTATTTTATCCGGCGCCAGCAATAAGGAAAGCTCAACCTTAAGAAATATTTTATGCGGATTGACCCTGATGCTGATTCCGGCATCCACAACCATGACTTATAAACTGAATATCGAGTTGATTAATAATCATTCGAAAAAGCATTATCAGATAGAAGCTATGAATTCCTTTACTGAATACAGGCAGCTTTTCCTGCTGCCGGCCGTTCTGTTTTCATCGCAGGGCAGCCGGGAAATGATGCAGGACATTGCGGATTACACGTATGATGAATTCAGGAAACAGGGCGCTTTCAATCTCTATTTGTAATGAAGGGGGCGCGGATAAACGCGCTGACGCCCTGCCCTGCTCTGATTCCGGCAGCCGCTCTTCTTCCCCGCAGGCGGTTCATCGGATTCGGCATTTTATTACGCGGTCATATGTCTTCAGAAAGTCCGGCGGATGCCGGTGTTTTGGTCTGTGCCCGTCATCATCATTTCCTGTTGTCACGATTTTACCGCTGTGTTAGGCTTGTATGCACCGGATGGTCTGCTCTGCCGTTAATTCCGCTGATTTTATTTTAAATATCCGGGATCAAGATTTCATGAAGACAGGTTATATTGATGCAATAATCCAGACGGATTTAAATAATCCGCCGGTTGAATTTTGCAGGTTGATAAGGTAAAAGGGATTTTTCAGCTATACCCATTAATAACGCATTCCAGACATTGAGCTTACGATGACAGGCGACAAAAACAACCAGGAAGAATTTGAAACCAAGTTTATTTTCAAATACCTTTTAAACCTGAAAAATATTCCCATTGACGGGGCGATCATCGCCATTACGATGGTTCCGATTATTCTTGCCGCTTCCAAATACGGCCCGGTCAAAGACCTGTTTTCTCTTTTCATCATCTCCTACACCTTGTACGCCACGGTCAATTTGTCGGTCTTGTTTTCGATATTGATTATCCATCCGCGCACCTGGAAAGCGCTGGTGTCCATCGCGGGCATCAGCATTTGCACTTCCGTGTTCATCGGTCTGCAAATCAGCTTTCTCATCCTGCAATATTTCTTCAATATCCATCTGGACTGGACAACGAATAATTTCGGCATCCAGGCCGTAACCTTCAGCATCATTGTCGGTTTTATCATTTTCTATATCGAAATAACGCAAATCCGGTTGAGATACCGCAACGTCATGATTCAGGAGGAAAAAGTCAAGCGTCTGGCCGTGGAAAAAGAATCCCTTTCTGCCAATCTGAGAATGCTTCAGGCGCAGATCGAACCGCATTTTTTGTTCAACACGCTTTCCAATATCCTGAGCCTCATCGACACGAAGCCGGACAAGGGAAAATTGATGCTCGTGGATCTGACCAAATATCTTCGCACGTCCCTTTCCCGGACATTGCCGGAAGCCACCACGCTGTCGCAGGAAATATCCATGATCAAGTCCTATCTCAACATCCAGAAAATCAGGATGGATGAACGCCTGAATTACACGATTTCCGTTCCCGTTCATGTCATGGAGTATTCCTTTCCGCCGATGCTGTTGCAGCCTCTGGTGGAAAATGCTATCAAGTACGGCCTGGAACCCAAGGAGGAAGGCGGAGAAATAACCATCACGGCAACCGATGAAGATGATTATTTAAGGTTAGAAGTCGCGGACACCGGCCTGGGATTTTCCGGTTTAGATAAATCGGGCGTTGGTCTTTCCAATGTGCAGAAACGTCTGGGTCTGCTGTTCGGTGAAAAAGGACGGCTGACAATAGAAGAAAACAAGCCCCAAGGCGTGCGGGCGGTCATCGAGGTGCCGGTCAATGAACTATAAAGCTGTTATTGCCGATGATGAAAAAGAACTGAGAACGTATCTCAAAATAATGCTCAATGAAACCTGGCCTCAGCTGGAAATCTGCGGCGAAGCAGCCAGCGGCAAGGAAGCCCTGATTATGATAAACGATTGTGCTCCGCATATCGCTTTTCTGGACATCAAAATGCCTGGACTATCCGGTCTGGATGTCGCCAAAAAAATTTCCGCCAAATGCCGGATTGTATTTATCACCGCCTTTGACGAATACGCGGTCGAAGCGTTCGAGCAGGGAGCCGTGGATTATCTGGTCAAGCCTGTGACGAAGGAGCGGTTAACGCATACGGTAAACCGCCTGAAAAAACAGATTCAGTCTTCCCCGGATCCGCCATCCGGTCTCACAGAAATGATTACGCAGGCTATTGCCGATTTGCAGAACAAGACCGATGGGGAGAACCGGTATCTGCAATGGATAAAAACGCAATTCAAGGACACGGTCAGGCTGATTCCCATTGAAGAAATTGATTATTTTCAGGCCGGAGACAAATATACTTCCGTGATAACGGCAAAGGGGGAAGCGTTGATTAAAAAAAGCATCAAGGAATTAAGCCGCGAACTTGATCCGGATAAATTCTGGCAGATTCACCGCAGCACCATTGTCAATGTCTCCAAAATCGCGACTTTCGAGCGGTCGCTTACGGGCCGGGGCGTCCTGAGATTTAAAAACAGACCGGAAACACTCACCGTCAGCCGTCAGTACCTGCATCTTTTCAAACAGATGTAATATCTGATTTCATTTTTTGAACATATGATCTTTGCCGCGCTGTTACAGCCAGATAAAGCTGCTGATATTTTTCTGATTATTTTTTGCTGCGATACTTAAAAAAAGGGAATCAGCCTGCGGATGGTTCCCGAAAACGTCTGATAATTTCATGAATAAAACGTTCTTCAAGAATATATTCCTTGTCCTTTGCAGTTTCGCCGTCTCGATCTTTCTTTTGGAAATGATGATGACTTTCATTGATTATCCTCCCGGAAAACCTTTTCTGCAGGAATTCTACGGGCCTGATTTTAAGCTGATGTGCTATGACATGCCGCCATCATCGGGTTACGACATCGATTTAAGAAACGACGCGGCGAGAAATCCTTATGAGGGAATTTTTGAAAAGTCGGGTAATGCCGCATTTTTTCTCAACTGGAAATACACGCCTTACGCTGTCAGGATTGATTACAATTCGCGCGGTTTCAGGGAAAAGGAATTTGTCCCCAAAATGCCCGGTCGGCAAAGAATTGTCATTATCGGCGACAGTTTTACATATGGTCACGGACTGAATAATGCTTATTCCTATCCCCGGGTTATGGAAAAATTACTGAAAGAAAAGTGCCGTGCCTGAAATTATAAAGGAACTGCATCCCGACATTCTGATTTACGGATACTTTTTCAATGATCCGACTGAACAGGGGAATTCCGCCGGTAAAAAGCAGGATGTTCCCGGCCTGTCCGGACAGAATCTGCTTAAAATCGACAGGACCATGACCTACTTCCCGCTGGGAATGAGGGAACGACCCCGTCCGTATCTTCTTGATGCGATAAGTTATCTGCTCAAATCCATCGAACTCACCCGGGAAACCCTCGCATACTATAACGAAATTCATTCACCCGAAAAATGGGAACCGACCGGCAAAATGATGGAAGCAGTGAATCTGTCTGCGTTACGGGGAAATTGCCGCTTTATCGTTGTGCTGCTTCCCGTTATTTACAAAATCAGTGACCCTCCTCTTGCCCGGACGCATCAATATTTAATGACAACAATGCGGCAGCGGGGAATCAAAGTCATAGACTGCCTGCCGGCTCTGAGCAGGTTCGGCGACAAAGATCTTTTTCTTCACCCGCGCGACAGACATCCCAACGCGAAATATCACCGGACAGTGGCTGAAACGGTCATGGAAAAAGCGGATTTGTGTCTTCCGAATGTGAAACGTTCCCCTGAAAATGGATTGCCGGTTCATTCACGCGCCGATACGGACAAACGGTTCGGGCAGTCATACCGGCAATATTAAACGAATATTTTTTTCTTGACCGTTTCCATGAATTTCTCCCTCAAAATAAATTTTTTATTTTACTTCTGCAAGCGCCGCGCCGTAGAATTCGAAACCCCTCATGTGTCTTCCCTAAGCGCCCATATAATGCGCCCAATATTCCAGAGAACCGATGTCGGTCATCAGCGATAACCGGTAACAGCGTTTAATACAAATCGGGCCGGAATTCCGCATTCTTTTTTCATTTATCCCCAGGAATAATTCAGTGAATTCCTCAATTATATCCATCTGATCCACAGCAAGCATTTAATATGCCTTTTATTTTTGCTATTTATTTTGCTTTTTTTATTGACATTATCGACAGCAACGCGTATCTTATAGCCGGATGACGAAAGGAACCTCAATTTCATGGTGGTTTCCAATATCAGTGCCGATCATCCAAAAGGAGGACCCTATGAGAACCGTAAACGTATTGATGGTACAGCCGAAGACTCCGCAGACATTCTGGAGCCATGATGTTTCGCTGAAAGCCGCCGGATTCAAAGCGGTCATGCCCCCGCTGGGGCTGATGACGGTTGCGGCCATGCTTCCGGGATATTTTAATGTTAATCTCGTTGACATGAACGTTCGCGATTTGACCATATGCGATATTGAGCAAAGCGACATGGTCTTTCTCACGGGCATGTGGATTCACAGGGAATCTTTTTTGAAAGTCCTCAACATGTCCCATCAACGCGGAAAGACCGTTGTAGCCGGAGGGCCATTTGTTCAGTCGGCCTACGGCAGGCCTGGCGATTATCTGGAAGCGGATAAAATCGATCATCTGATTCTTTATGAGGCTGAAAACAATCTGCCCGATTTCCTGTGGGACTACCTGCGCGGTCAGACGAAAAAAGTATACGACAACAAAGATAAACCTTCCCTTACGCTTACCCCGTCGCCGCGCTTCGACCTGATTCAGCCTTCCGATTATGCCTGCATGGCGCTGCAATTCTCCCGTGGATGTCCTTTCAACTGCGAATTCTGCGACATCGTACAGATGTTCGGCCGCGTGCCGCGCACCAAGTGCTCCGCTCAGTTTATGCACGAAGTGGAAGACCTCTACAGGACCGGTTACCGCGGACGCCTGTTTATCGTGGATGACAACTTTATCGCCAACCGGAAGGCCGTCAAGGAAATGCTTTGGCTTCTGGCGGACTGGCAGGAAGAACACGGCTATCCTTATCTGCTCTTTACCGAAGCAAGTATCGACCTGGCCAAAGACGACGAACTTCTGGCTTTGATGGCACGTGCGGGATTTACGTCCGTATTCGTGGGCATCGAATCGCCGGACAGCGCGACGCTGCGAGCCGCCAACAAGAACCAGAATGCCGCCTGCGACATGAATGATGCCGTCGAAAAAATACAGCGCGCGGGCATCGAGGTTATGGGCGGATTTATCCTGGGCTTTGATACCGATACGGAAAACGCTTTCGACAGCCAGCTTAAGTTCATCCGTCATAACGGCATTGCCCAGAGCATGGTCGGACTGCTGGCCGCCATGCCCAACACCGACCTATACAGGAGACTGGAGCTGGAGGGACGGATCATCCGGCAGGATGTCCCGCACAGCGGCGATAATGTTGACACCGTGCTCAATTTCGTGCCCGTCATGCCGGCAGAAAAACTGGTGGAAGGCTACAAGCGGGTCATCGCTGAAACCTATACACCTGAAAATTATTTTGACCGCGCATTGACGCTGATTGGCAGGCTGCCGGATCTGAAAATAACGGGAATTTTGAAGGCCGAGACATGGAGAAAGAAACTGGCAATATCCAAATGCACTAATTATCCGGGCAAGACAAAGATTATAACAGAACTGGGAAAGCTATTCTTCTCTCCCATCGGAATTGAGGTATTGAAGTTCATGATCCGCTCGGCAAGGCACGGACTGCTGGCCCTGCCCACGGCCATCGAACTGACCTTCCGGGGCAGCCATTATTTCAGCGTCGCTGCACGAATCGCTCAGACGCAGGCGCAGACGGTTTTTAGCGGGGCAAAATCTCAACGCGCACCGCTGATTCTCAAACCCGTTCCCGCGGGAAAGTAGGACTAAATATTTATTGATGATTAGCGATGTATTCCCCTAAGCATCCTTCAGGGAATACATCGCTTCCTGATTTGTCAAAATATTACGATATACATCACGGAATCATACCTTTTTATGCATCGTACAACTGGCATCGATATCTTTACACTTGACATATTAGAATATACGTTCTATTTAAATACCGGATATGGGACGCAAGGCTTATTTCAAAAACGAGGAATTCATCGATTCGGCGATAAAAATAATCGCCGAAGAGGGTCTTGGCGCGCTCACCATTGCGGGACTCTCCACCCGGATGACCGCGCCTATTGGTTCCGTATACCACCGTTTCCCCTCGCGGGACGCGCTGATTGCTGAATTATGGCTGAACATTATCGAATCCTTTCAGAATGAATGGCTGAGAATTCTGGAGAAGGACGGCCTCGCGGCAACCCTTTTCTGCATGGAATGGGTTCGCAATCACCCGAACGAATCACGGGTCATGCTCCTGTATCGTGTCGATGATCTCACTTCCGGTGAATGGCCCAAAGACTTGCAGAAACGCGCCCGGCAGCTTTACAGGAATCTTCGTGACGGCGTAGCCGCTTTTACAAAAAAGCAGTTCGGCAGCGCCGCGAGGGAGAATATCGACCGGACGCTTTTCGCCATTCATGACGCTCCCATGGGAATCCTCAGGCGTTATATGCTGGAAAATGAAATGCCGCCCGAATCGATTGCTGTTCTCATCCGCGAAACATATAAAGCTTTGATAGAAAAGGCAAAATAACCTCTCATCATCTGTTCGCATTCCTCCGGCTTCCGCTTCACCTGCTCTCGCTGTACAAGTCTACAATATCGTATCTTCAATTTTAATATCAATGGTTTATACGGCTGCGACGTCATGAATATATTCGGTTTGATGCTTGCCGCGAGGCAATCGTTGAGTGTTTTGCCGGAAGAATATTTTCTTGACATATCATATATATTAGAATATATATTCTAATATATATGATATAATAGAAACGATTCATCCCCGCTCATCGACTATACCGATATGAAAAAACATGCCAGCAGGCAGAAAGAACGGAGGAAGGGAAATGGCGACGGATTATAATTCGATCAGCAAAGACGATTTAAAGGAGATTCTGAATAAAAACTGGATGACGCATGATGCCATGTGGTTTTACAATTGCCTGCAGGAATTCGGCATCGAAAAAACCAACATAATAAACAAAGCGGCCATCCGTGGAATGGCCGCCATAGAAATCAAACGCTTTCAAAAAGCGCTTGGTGTTGAACGGTTGAATTCTTTCGATGAATTCAAAGTCTTCTTTGATACGGTAATGCGGATGGCCACCGGCAGCTTCATGAAATACCGATACAACACTCCCGCCCACAACATGATGCTGGCCCAGTGGGAATCCTGTTTTGCCTATGAAGGAATGAAATCGCTGGGTGTCAGCGACCGCTACGAATGCGGCATCATGCTGAGGATCGATACCTGGCTCAATACCCTCGGCATCAGATTTGAGGTCGAGCCAAAAATCACGGGCTGCATGATGCATACCGACGGAAAATGTTTTTACGAATACAGGTTTTTCTTTGATAAATAAAATCTTATTAAGGGGGAGTGATAAAATGAAAATCGATGAAAATACATGGGAGTTCATGCAAAAGCATCTGGGGTACAACGCCGACGAGATGAAGTTATTCCGGCAGAATCCCCGGAATGAGGACGTTATGTCCAAGGCCGGGGCATTGATGGGCAAGACCATCATCATAGAGGTGGTGGAAGCTCACGGGTGCAACTCCGGTCACAAAAAAGGCGATAAATTTATTTTCGACGGCGCAGGCAATCTCATCACAAAGCTTAATCCGGCGAAAATCTGCTGTTTCGCGTTAAGCCAGCTGTCCGCCCTTATCTTTGCCGCCAATGAACTTCTTTATGCCGGAATTGATCCGAACGAAATGCGTTTCAAACGTACGGGCTGTTTCGATACCGGCGTGAAGTGCGGCGGATGGGGTCACATTGTTATGGAGATAAGGGTGGAAGACCGCAAGAAATCATAATTGCCTGCGAGGCCGGCCTCAACGCCGCTCATAAATCCGTTATCTGCCGGCAAACAGGAAAAGTATTAAGGGAATCGGGGGCTGTCTGCCCCCGATTCCCTTTTAATTATCTGCCGATGCTGTAGAATACTTTTTTACCTCTGTAAATTGCCGAACGTCCCAGGTCTTCTTCGATTCGGAGCAGTTGATTGTATTTGGCCAGCCGCTCCGTTCGGGAAACGGAGCCGCTCTTGATTTGCCCGCCATTGACGGCAACCGTCAAATCAGCCATGAACGTGTCTTCCGTTTCGCCGGAACGGTGCGAAACAACACAGGTGTAGCCCGCGACTTTCGCCTGTTCGATGGTTTCGAGGGTTTCCGTAAGCGTTCCTATCTGATTCAGTTTGATGAGGATGGAATTGGCCACCCCAAGTGTTATGCCTTTTTGCAGGCGTTTTAAATTGGTGACAAAAAGATCATCGCCGACAATCTGGATTTTGCCGCCCAGCTCATCAGTCAGGTATTTCCAGCCGCTCCAGTCATCTTCCGCCAGTCCGTCCTCAATGGAAATAATCGGATATTTTTTTATGAGACCGGAATAGAAAGCGACCATCTCCCCGGCGGATTTTTGCGGCTTCTTCTCGGCGGATAAAATATATTTCCCCTTGGAAAAGAACGAGCTGGCCGCCGCGTCGAGCGCTATCATGATGTCTTCGCCCGGCCGGTATCCCGCTTTTTCGATGGCGGTCATGATGAGCGACAGGGCTTCTTCATTGGATTTCAGATTGGGGGCAAAACCGCCTTCATCGCCGACCGATGTGTTATATCCCTTGTCTTTGAGCACGGCCTTTAAAGCGTAGAACACTTCCGAATTCATGCGGATGCCTTCCCTGAAGTTCGGCGCGCCCACGGGCATAATCATGAATTCCTGAATATCGACATTGTTGTCGGCGTGCTGTCCGCCGTTGAGAATATTGGATTGCGGCACCGGCAGGTCACAGGCGTTGACGCCGCCCAGATAGCGGTAAAGTGGCAGTCCCGATATTTGAGCCGCCGCCTTCGCCGAGGCGAGCGACACGGCCAGAATGGCATTGGCGCCGAGGCTGCTCTTGTTGGCTGTGCCGTCCAGCGTAATCATGGCGTAATCAATTTCGCGCTGGCGGCGGCAGTCCATGCCGATAATCGCGGGGGTGATTTTGTTGATGATATTTTTTACGGCTTTTTCCACGCCCAGTCCGTTATACCGTTTTTTGTTGCCGTCACGCAGTTCCAGCATTTCATGTTCACCAGTGGAGGCGCCGGAAGGCACGGACGCTCTGGCTGTGATTCCCGACATCGTCGTCACTTCGGCTTCGACGGTCGGCTTCCCGCGGGAATCAAGAATCTCCCGGGCATGAATATTTAATATTTCCGGCATATCAATCTCCTTTCGGTTTTGAGGGTTACGGTTATCCGGGGAATTTGGCGTCAAAGAGCCTGCCGCCGATAAGACCCAGTAATCCACCGCAGACTGAAACGATTAGCGCCAGCAGAACATAAATGAAATGGGTTGGAGAGATAAAAACAAGCCTTCCCGATAAAACAACCGAAGCCATGATGACGGATGCGATGAAGAAGATGATACTCAGGATGATTTTCCTTTTCAGCAACGGCGTTGTGACTTTTCTGAATCTGATTTTGCCGTCCAGAAGCCCCGTGGCTATTGCGACAAGAACAACAAACGGCAATATAAAAGAAAGCACTTTTATCGTGGAGGACAACATATCCTGAATACCTGCGGGAACAATAAACGCCGCAAGGGAAAGCAACAGGAGAGTGACGGCGAAAGCCTGGGGAAAATGAACCAGCACCGGATGGATATGCATCTCCAGAATCATCCGCCTTTTTTCGGATACCGGATGCGTGTAGGGTTCAAACATTTTGGCGGGAACGCCGCAGGCCGGGCAGACATCGTGAATATTCTTCAGGTCGGTTATAAAACCGCAGGCTTTGCATTTCATGAAAGTTGCCATGGAGTCCTCCATTGATTTCAGTTGACGGGTCTAAACATTTGCATCGTTCTCATGTGTTTTTACTTTAAACGCCACACATCACTTTCGGAAAATGTATTCATCAAAAACCTGTTTTACCGTTCATTTTCAATGATGATGTTTTTCTTCGCTTTTTTCTTTATGCTCCCCGTGATGATGTTCCGATACCGCTGTGGCATCCATATGCAGCCGCTCCACATAATGGGTAAATTCGACATAGGCTTCCACAAATTCGCGGCCTGCTTCCACACTGTGATCCGCGTGTTTCCTTGCCTCATAAGCTTTATGGAACCGCTCCCGGATACCGATTGCCGAAGCGTCCGTAACCAGTTTTACAAGGTTATCCGCAGAGCCGCTTTCCAGCGCCCTGTCTGCTTCCAGAACGGCCGGTTCGACTGCGCCCGCTGGCTTTAAGCCCGTATAGGGCGCGCCTTCACCGGCGCGGTGTATTCTGACAAGCGTTTCAAAGAAATACATATCGGCCAGTTCCTGCGCTTCCCTGCCCTTGCTCCGTACTGTCAATGTTTTCTGAAACAGGTCTTTTATCTCCTTTTCGTCGTCTTTTTTAATCCATTTCAGAACCGGGGTAACATCGCCTTTTTCCAGAGCGGCCTTTGCCGTTTTTACAACAGGGCCATCAAGCGTATCGCAGTGCGCAAAAACCAGCGGCAGGAAAAATGGCGCGAATTTTAAGTCTGCAACTAACATGACACCCAGGACAACCAGGAAAATAAAGCATATTCTTTTCATAACGAATACCTCCATGTTGGCTTAATAGACTACTAACATTAAAAGGACTTTAACCGGTTTCCACAAGACTATGTCATCAATGACAAATCAAGTTTGATTATAACACTATTCCATTATTTTAAAAGATGGAAATATCTTATGGATTTCCCGCCAGTTCAATAATGTAGAAAGATCAAATCATGGAAACGCAAAACGCGCAAACAGGAACAAAATTGTACAACAAAAAATGACGATTTATCGGTGAAAGATAAACATTTTAATTGCAGCCAGACAGGCTTTCATTGTATAAAAAGAATAATGATCATGGAGGAAAAAATGGGTGATCGGACTTTTAAGGATATCGAAATTAATCTTCTCGACGGCAGTATTGAATTTTGCCGCGATATGATTGAAAGCGACAGGAAAAACATCAAGCGATGCGAGGAAGAGATTGAGGTTTATGAAAAATATCTCAGGGAAGATTCTCCCTTACTCGATAAAAGCCATTTTGAGAACAGGCTGAACTCCTTAAAAGAGAAATCGAAGAATTATGAGATATTGATGAAAGAGAAAGAAACGAAACTTGCCCGCTGGGAGATTCAAAAATTCACAAAAAATAACGGAAAATTCAAAGTCATCAAAGGCGGCGCAGACTACGAACAGTAGATTGAAAATAACCCTGCCCTGAATTTTTGCCGCGCATCAGCCGGGATTCTCCTTCTTTTTAACCGTAACCGGCTTCAACCAGAAACCTGATTCAAAGGCTACATCTCCATCTGAATAAGATTAGGCCCTTTCCCGCTAAGCGCCCGGCCAAACTCTTTGGCCAGTTCCTCTGCCGTGGTCACTTTAACCGACGGCACTCCCATGCCCTTCCCCAGGCTCACCCAGTCAATGCCGGAGAGATCCGTCAGATGGGAAGCGCATTTTTGCGGGTTCACGCCCAGCCGGGCATACTCGAATCTCAGGATGTCATAGCGTTTGTTGGAGCAGATCAGCGTGGTGACATTGAGCCCCTCTCTTGCCTGTGTCCATAAGGCCTGCAGGGTGTACATGCCCGCGCCGTCCGCCTGAAAATCGATGACCGGCCTGTCCGGGCAGGCAATGGCGGCTCCGGCGGCGCATGGCGCGCCCTGGCCGATTGCGCCTCCCGTCAGCGTCAGCAGGCTGAAAGGGGGAAGGCCGGATGTTACCGGATAATACATGAGTCCGGTTGTAATCGCTTCTTCGACAACAATGGCATTTTCCGGCTGGAGAGCCGCTATAACCGAGCAGATTTTTGACGCGTCAAGAGGGCCTGATGGCATATCCGGTCTCTTGAAGGCGGGAAGCATGCACGAATAGGTGTAGGGGGCGGCGCCAAGCTCGTCTGCCAGCGCTTCCAGTACGGTAAGCAGGTTCTGACCGTATTTGGACACATGAAACCTCTTCTGCCCCTCCCTGAAATAATTTGCCGGGACGCCTTCATAACCGAAAAACGGCACCGGCTCCTTCGCTCCGGCAAAGACAAATGCTTCGTATTTCGACAGCATGTCCATTGCCATTTCCGGCAGATACGGCATACGAATCACATCCGGCAGACCGGCTCCCCGTTCGATATGCGGCGGAAAATTATCGGTCATGAGTTCACAGCCGCAGGCCTGTTTTATCCGGGCGGCGGCCATCAGTTCCTTTTTGCCGATCATGTTGTTGCTAAAAACAAGGACGGCTTTTTTATTTTCCCTCAACAATGCCGCCGCTGCTTTGATTTCATCCCTGTCGACGGATTTATTTTCAGGCTTCGCTGAAACAGCCGCCGCGGTGATGTTCTTTTTTGTCTGGAGATCGAACGACACGATGAGCGTCGCCGTCTGTCCCTGTTTCGCGGCTTCGACCGCGTCCGCCATATCCCCGGCAAAACGCTCCGGGGAATTGCAGGTACGCGTCCATCCCGAAACGGTTTTTGCCAGAGAGGCAATATCCATCGCCAGAGGCGGATCGGAAGGCAAATGCCAGGTGGAATGTTCGCCGACGACATTGACAATCATGCTGTGCGCTCTTTTGGCGTTGTGCAGATTCGCGAGCCCGTTGGCGAGCCCCGGCCCCAGATGGAGAATGACCATTGCGGGTTTCTGAAGCATTCTCGCGTAACCGTCGGCGGCTCCGGTGCAGACGCCTTCAAACAAACCCAGAACAGGCCGGATGCCGCCTATGCTGTCGAGCGCGGCCACAAGCGGCAGCTCCGTTGTGCCGGGATTGGCAAAACACACGTCTATTCCTGAATCCTTTGCGCTTTTTATCAGACATTCGGCTCCATTCATAATTTCCTCATCATTTCTTTTGATTTATGGAATTTAAAATTTTTACACCCGTCGCGTAAAAACACGTGGCTGCAATCATCGTTTGATATTTACAATTTAGCACATCATTTCCGGGTTGAAAGTGGGAATGAGGTCTGAACATGATCATAAAATATTTCATGATTTTTGCCGATACCGCAGGGCTGCGTTGAAAACAAAAAGTGTTCCATAGAGTATCACGCTTAGCGAAGGGAAATCGGACACCCACCAGTAGGGGGTGTCAAATACCACGATGGCGTATCCCGTTGCCCGTATCAGAATATAATCCTGCAAGAGAAAGAAAAAAGGCAGGACAATCAGAAACGGAACAACCATTTTCGGATAAAAGGATTTCAGCCACCAGTACAAAAGCGGCAGGGCGATGCCGACCACAAGACAAACCGAAAAGTACAAATCCAGCGGATATCCCCACATCAGATAGTCTTCGGTGTAGTGCCAGAACCCATAACGCTGTTCAAAAATATCCACCAGATAATTCAGAACACCGGCGCTCCAGCAGAACATGACAGCCGTCCGCAGTATGTCGCGGGGTGGCGAGATGAGTTTTACTGCGATAAAGACGATGCCTATCGCCACAAGAGGAAGAAATCTGGAAACGGTTATTGCATCCATCAATGTAATCCTTCACCGGCACCATGTAAGTTCGGTCGAGTTTTTCGACTCGACCTTTCATCAATTCATCTTTCAGCCAAGTCGAAAAGATTTGGCTGAACTAAGCCCGGAATCCAGTATTATTAATTCCTGATTCCCGGCTTTCGCCAAGATGAGGCCCTTGGCAGGTTTACGCTTATAGCCTGAAAAGAAATGTTTCGGCGCAAGCTGCAAGATGGCTCCATCTCAAATCATGCTTTTTCAGAACGGTTTATAACTTTCGCTACAAGTTTTTCATGTGACTTCTTTTATCGCTTCCTCAAACCCCTTCATCGAATTGATGATGGTCCTGTCATCGACGCAGTAGGCAATGCGGAAGTAGCCGGGGCCGCCGAAGCCGGTGCCCGGAACGACGAGAATGTTTTTCTTCAAAAGCATTTTGACGAATTTCACATCATCAGGAATCGGGCTTTTTACAAAAAGGTAAAAAGCGCCTTCGGGCTTAGCAAATTTGTACCCCGCCCTGGAAAGTCCCGCGCAAAGTGTATCACGTTTTTTCTGATAAACCCCGACATCCACCGTGGCGTCCTGAAGCTTAACGACAATCCTCTGCATGAGGGCAGGCGCGTGCACAAATCCTAAAATCCGCGTGCATAAAATAAGGGCGTTGATTAAATCCTTCGCCTCATGAATTTTCGGATTGACGACGATGAATCCCATTCTCTCGCCCGGCAGGGAAAGTGTCTTGGAATAGGAGTAAGCCGAAATGCTGTCGGGATAAGCCTTCAAGACACTGGGTACTTCAATATTGTCATAGACGATTTCATTGTACGGTTCATCGGAAACCAGATAAATGGTCTTGCCCAGTTCCCTGCCCTTCTTCTTCAAAAGCGCGGCCAGAGCCTGAATATCTTTGCGGCTGTATACCTTTCCCGTCGGGTTGTTGGGTGAATTGATGATGATCGCTTTTGTTTTTTTGTTTATGGCTCTTGCAATCGCCTCAATGTCGAGCGAAAAATCATGTTTTGTTTTAACAAATTTTACCACGCCGCCGTGATTTTCGATGTAAAATGGATATTCAACAAAATAAGGATTGAGAACGATGACTTCATCTTTCGGATCAAGCAGAGACCGGAAAATGACATTCAATGCGCCGGCGGCGCCGCAGGACATAATCACGTGATCGGCGCTGAGTTTCAGGCGGTGCGTTCTATTTATTTTTGCGGCAATAGCCTGCCTGGTCTCTAAAAAACCGGCGTTGGGAGCGTAGCCATGTTTAAGGGGAAGCTTTTCCCCGGCCAGTTTTATCAATTCTTTTTTGAACGCAACCGGCGGTTCCACATTGGGATTGCCCAGGCTGAAATCATATACCTTGTCTGCGCCGTACTTTTTCTTCATCACGGCGCCTTCCTCAAACATTTTCCTGATCATCGAGGAATTGCCCATCGATGCTTTTATTTTTTTAGAAATTGTCATTTTTTTAAAATCCCGCTTTTAATTTTTTAATGAGACCCAAATTTCAGAAAGGAAGTGCACTGAAATTTGTAGGTCGAATTATCCCCGAGGCGAAGCCGAGCCGGATAATTGTGGGTCTCATTCCCCGCTCCCCGGGGCGCAAGTTCCTTTGGATACCCCGCGGCTTGCGGCGGGGTTGTTCATTCAGTCATTATTTCTTGCGTCTCAATATGATAAATATTCCCAGCAGAATCAGCACAGCCGGAAGCGTATATTTTGAATACTGGGAAATCTGGAATCCATAGAATTCATTATAAAGAAATCCCAACCCCGCCAGCGTGATAATCCATCCTCCGAGATCCCGGAATTTCTGAATCAGCGTGCAAATACCCACCGCTATCAGCAATACCGGCCATGTCTGTCCGAAGGGATAATACCCGGCCTTGCTCAAAAAGATTAATACGCCAAGAGAAATTAAAACCACGCCGCCGGTCAACATATTATTTTTGCTGGAACTCATGTAATATTCTCCTCCATTTTTATTTTAATGAGACCCATATTTCAGAAAGGAAGTGCACTGAAATTTGATGGTCGAATTATCCCCGAGGCGAAGCCGAGCCGGATAATTGTGGGTCTAATTCCCCGCTCCTGGGGGCGCAAGTTCCTTTGGATACCCCGCTCCTTGCGGCGGGGTTGTTCATTATACGCCTCATAATTAAGCAAAAAAAATCAACGGAAAAAGGAAAGGCGATGGCGTGTCCGTTGCGTGCGGCGCATGAGCTAGGTGGGTGTGCCGTCAGTGCCCTTGTGTCCGCCGGTCAAGACCGGGCGGTAACGCGTGTGAGGAACCTCGTTCAAAAGCCAGTCCAGCGCCTCCTGCTCGCCTGGGACAACGGTTATGCTGACCCCGCGGTTGACCGCCACATTCTCAAAAAACTTATTTATAATTTCAGGTTTGGTAAACAGCGCTATTCTGTTCTTGTGTTTGTCGACAGCCGCCGCAATTTCGCCCATGCGGAACCTTTCCATCTGCGTCGGGGAGGATATATTCACGGCATTGATAAGGATTTTTGTGCGGTTGTTCTCCTTCGATATCCTCTCGATCGTCGTTATAATATCGAGGATATCTTCAAAAAGACTATCACCGTTAAGATAGAACTTGATGTATTCATCAAAGATTTCAAATGATAATTGCGTTGCCAATGTCCTCTCCTTTTCGCACTGCGGGCGGGCAATCTTCTCTTGTATTTGATCACCGGTCATATTTTAAAGGCTTATTTATTTTAGATAGCACTAAAATGAAAAATTGTGCAATCAGTATTTTATGGATGGTTTTGGGGTTGAGCCCCGCACAAAAAGGGAACGGTTCTATTTAAAAACACAAATGCCGTTACACCCGCAATGACAACCGTGGTGTCATCGCGAGGCGCATCTCATGCGGCGTGGCGATCTCATGGGAAGGGGGACGGAACGGTTTGTAACCGTTCCCTACGCTGACAGTGGTGGTGTCATAGCGAGGCGCATCTCATGTGGCTTTGTTTGGTCGAGTCTTTTCGACACGACCGTTTATAGCCGCTCCTTGTGAGACAAATTTGTTTTACAGCCAAGTCGAAAAGACTTGGCTGAACGTAAGACCGCTCCTAAGGCAGAAAAGTAGTGCGGGTCTTCAGACCCGCTAAAAAAGCGA
>CAYMWM010000067.1:14014-18229 GCA_964394185.1 uncultured Smithella sp. | reverse complement strand
GATTGATGCAAACTTTTCCTCCGACGATTAATATCGCCAGAATCGGCCACCAGGAAACATGAAAAATGGGTAAAACAAAACAGGTGGAATCGTCTTCTGTAAATGCGTTGGCCAAGGCAGACGTTATGCCGGCTAAAATGGCACTGCGGTGGGAAAGCATCACGCCTTTGGGCAGCCCGGTGGTCCCGCCGGTGTACATCAGAATAGCCAGATCATCTTCCTGAATATCGAATTGATCCAAATCCGGTTCTGACGAGAGCGACACATCCAACACCTTATCGTAATCAAGGAATCCGGGAACGGGATTATCAAGAGTCACCCACGTCTTGATGTTCTCTAAACTATCTTTCATTCGTTTGATTTTTTCTTCATAGGCGTCACCGACGACAAAGAATGCGGTTTCGCTGTCTTTGATGATATAAGCGATCTCGTCGTCGCCCAGACGAACATTAACCGGCGTAACGCGCACGCCGATCTTGGCCGCGGCAAAATAGACCTCGAGGTATTTGGAGCAGTTGTCGGCCATGATCGCAAGCCCGTCACCCTTTTTGCAGCCCGCCTTGATGAGAAAATTGGCAAATCTGTTGATTCGATCATTAAATTGTTTGTAGGTATATCGGTTTCCCTCAAAGACGACGGCTGTATTGTCCGGCCATAATACGGCGCCGCACCGCGGGATATCACCTAATGTGTACATATCTCGTATCTCCTTTATCTTTGGTCACGGCCAGGATTTTGGCAGGCCCTGAAACTGCATCAACATATTCCGGCTCATCTCGTTTGAGATGGGCGAGAACTGAATCTGATAGGCATCTCTCAGGAACATCGACACGGGATACTCGTTGCAGATTCCATAGCCGCCGAATATTTCGGATCCGAATGTTCCGGCGTGACGCGCACCCTCAGCAGCCACAAGCTTCGCCATGGTCGCTTCAAGATGATAAGGTTTGCCGTTATCGCAGAGCCAGGCGGACTTGTAGGTGAGATTGCGGGAATTCTCCATGTTGATATACATATCCGCCAGATAGTTTTGCAGGATCTGGAATCGGCTGATCGGTCCGCCGAAAGCGTTGCGTTCCTGAACGTATTTGAAGCATTGTTCATAAATCGCAGCGATAATCCCTACGCCCATCATTGCCACACCGATGCGTTCCGGATTGAGGACCGTCATGATTTCATAGAAGGCGTTGCCGCGTGTGCCCAGGATGTTTTCTTTGGGAACTTCCACGTTGTCATAGAATATTTCCACGCTCTCGCAGTGATGACAGCTGATTTTCCCGATCTTGCGTATGGTAATGCCGGGGGTTTCGCGGGGAACCATGATGGTGGTCCAGGACTTACTTTTCTTGGCATCTCTTTCTGTTTTACAGACAGTAATCAGTGAATCCGCCACATGCGCTCCGGTGATAAATATTTTTTGCCCGTTGATAACCCAGCGATCACCCTTGTCTTCGGCAAAAGCAGATAGTGCACCCAGAACATCCGTTCCGCCGCCAGGCTCGGTCAATGCCATGCAGGTTTTGAATTTGCCTTCGGCAATCAACGGCAGGTATTTCTCTTTCTGTTCCTTTGTTCCTAACTCTCCGATGAAACGGACACCGAATCCCGCTGTAGTGCCTATGGCTAAAGCAACGGACATGGACACTTTACAGATTTGCTCAAAGCCCACCATGACATCGACCATCCCCAGTCCCTGTCCACCGTATTCAACCGGCACTGCCGCGGAAAACATCCCCAAATCGACGAATTGTTGCCAGAGATCGTCCGGTGGAAAATCCACATGTTCATCCATCCATTTCACATATTCATAATTAAGCTCTTTCTCACAAAACCGTTTAACGGTCTGCTGCAGAATAAGTTGTTCTTCAGTAAATCCGAAATCCATAATTCTTCTCCTCTATTTTTTCTCGTCCGAAGCGACATTGGCCTGTTTCTGAGCGGCTACCAGGACATCGGGTTTTTCGCGTAAGGTGTCCATGACCTCCTGGATATCCGGGGAATAGATGAGCCACTGAATGGCATTGCGCTCCAGCGCCAGCGCCGCATCCAGACTGCCGCATTCCAGCGAACGTCCCATAACTTCTTTTCCCATCCTTAAGGCAATGGGTTTTTTCAGACTAATATTCGTGACGACTTCGTTGAACTTAGCCTCGAATTCATCATCCTTAAATACACGGGTCAGAAAACCCATTTCGTACATATCGCGGGCCAGAAAATCCTTACGGCCACTGTAGATGATTTCCCGCGCCCGGTAGATGGGCATGGCGCGGGCGATGCGCACCGTACCACCCCATCCGGGAAGAATACCCATGTTGATTTCGGTGGTACCGAACTTCGCCGTCTCTCTGGCATAAATCAGGTCACACATCAGGGCGAGTTCAAGGCCGCCCGCCAGACAGTGGCCAGTCACTTTCGCGATGACCACTTTTTCGCATAGTTCAATCGCCTTGCCGATTCCGTAACCCTGATGAGCCAGCCAGTTCATGGATTCCGTATGCTCGGCCAGCGATGGGAAAATGCTCAGATCGCCACCGGTGCAAAAGGCTTTGCCGCTGCCGGTCAGGACGACCACGGCGACACCGGCCTCGTCTCTTACTTTGTGGAACGCGTCCAGAACTTCCGCGGCCATCACGCGGTTGATGGCATTGTACTTATCCGGCCGGTTGAGTGTTATGGTGCATACCGGTCCCTTGATCTCATAGATGATTGTCGTATAATCACTCATGACAAACCTCCTTACTTTTTGACCGGTCGGAAATATGGCAAAAAGAAACCTTCACGTTCATGGAATACAACTTCAACCGGTATATCGAATTTTATATCCTCCGGTTTGCATTCTACGATCCTGGTCATCATGCGGATACCTTCGTCCAGATCGACATAAGCAATGGTATAGGGCAATTCATCCATAAACTTGGGCTCCACCATGCTATAAGCCGTGGAGAATGATAAAATTTTGGCCTTGCCGCTTGCTTCCATCCAGCCCAGATTGCCTGACCAGCACTCGGGACAGTATTTACGCGGATAGAAAATATTTGATTTGCAATCCTTGCAGACCTGAATCAGAAGTTTTCCCTGTTTGGTGCCTTCCCAGAATTTCTCAGACCAGGGCTGCGTCTCCGGAACGGGTTTTTTCATTTCGAAGTCCATTTTTAAATCTCCTTTCCCCAGATGGTGGCAATATTATTGAAACCTGATCCGCCACCTGCATTCTGGTAAACATATTTACAGTTCTTTACCTGGCGCTCTCCCGCCTTGCCCATAAGTTGACGTGCTGTCTCCACATAGCAGGCCGCGCTTACACCGGAACCTGTATGGCCCCGTCCCGGTGCATCACCGATGCTGGACCAGGGGATACTCCCCCCGAATGCCATTCGCCCTTCAAGGAAATACTTCCCGCCCATTCCCGCAGGAGCTACTCCGAGCAATTCGGCGATCATCGGATGGGCCAGGGGATAGGCCAGATAGCAGTTCCACAGACTGACGTCTTCCTTAGAGATGCCTGCCTGAGCGATTGCCTCCTCGGCCGTAATGCGGAATCCTTCCGCAACTTTGTTAAAATCACGCATGACACATGTACCGCTGAAATAGCGCACGGAATCACCAAGTTTATAGGCCACCGGACGCTTCATCTTTTTGGCATCCTCGGCTGACATGATCACCATCGCACATCCGCCGTCGCCCAGTACGTTGCTTTCGCGTTTATGCAGCGGTGTGTTGAGCAGGTCGGAAGCCAGCACTTTTTCCACCGAGGGAACGTCTTTGCCGTAGAAAAACGAGTTCGGGTCCTTGGCAGCCCAGCTTCGGAGTGTTGTAACCACGGAGGCCATCTCCTCAGGCGTGCAGCCTGACTCATACATGAAACGGTTTGCCATCAGTCCCATGATAATGTTGTAGGTGGTGCCATAGGGATATTCCCACTGCAGGTCCACACCCGCTTTGGCAAAGAAATTGATGAGGTCTGGAACCGGAATAGTGGAGTGGATGGTAACATGATGAACCAGAACAGCCCTGGCCAAACCACTCGTTACCCACTGCTCGGCCAGCCGTACAGCATTAGAGGTGGAAGCCCCGCCGGCATTGACGCTTACCGCATCCTTGCACCCCTTCAATCCCAGCTCTTCGGGCAGTTTGCCAAAGGAAAGCTCTGCGGCAATCTTTGGCTGGGCTTGCGGAGTGACACTGATTGCGCCTTCAATATCATTCTTGTGAAGA
>CAYMWM010000067.1:0-14004 GCA_964394185.1 uncultured Smithella sp. | reverse complement strand
CGTAAATAATATCCCAATGCGTACGTTCCGGCATGTTACGCGTAGGGACTTCACCGATACCAATAATAGCAATTTTTCCTTTACTCATATTTTTGTTATCGAACCTCCTTTCCTGAGGAAATGTTAAATATTGAACACAACTAATACTGTACCGTATGGTACTAAAGTATATAGTAGCATAATAAATTATTGTCAAGTATAATTTTAATTGTAATTATAACTATATGTTATTAATAGACTAATTATGAATTTTGTATAAAGAACTGTAACTATCGGTACTATATATAATAGTTATGGAAATATATTAAATTACAATGATAGACATGATGAGAAATTTTCGGATTAACTAAAGACCCTGGGTGACAATGGTAGTGACGTAATCGATGACTTCATCTTCTGTGCATGCCCCTCTTTCAATCAGCATTGCGCCATACTCCGCCATCCCCATTATAAAATATCCGGCTATTGTGCTGTCCGTTCTTTTAGCGATGTTGCTCTCTGACTTAAATATCTCATAATCATTGCTAAGGGGTTTGATCATCTGGCTTAGAACAGTATTGAATTTCTCCCTGAATGCCGGATTGTTGCCGACAGAAAGGCTCCGCACAAGATTCATCATGGTTATCCATTTGGGAAATGATGCAATGAATGCTCTTGCCCGTTTTTTACTTCGTTCAACAATATTTTTTTCGTCCTTGATTTCCTGCCACACATTATTATACATGTTGTGAAAGACGATGTCCGCGCACTCCATGAAAAGTTCTTCTTTATTCTTAAAATGAACGTAAAATGTTTCTTTGCTTATCTTCGCCAGGCCTGCGATATCCGCGATGCTGGTTTCCGCGTAACCCTTGCCGGAAAACAGTTCCGTGGCGGCTGATATGATTTTTTCCCTGTGCCCCGGAGGAATTTGCGCATCGCTGATATTTTTTTGCCCGGCAAATTTCTTTTCAATTTCTTTACGAATTGTATCAAGCGATTTATGCCCGGTGGCCTGTCTTTTTTTTATGAGTTCGATTGCTTTGAGATGTTCAACGGAATAGTAGGCTCTTGTTTTTCCCGTGCGCAGCGGTTGCGGAAGCAATCCCTCTCTGATGTAATACCGGATTGTCGAAACAGGAACTCCTGAAATTTTCGCCAACTCTGAAATTTGCATGATTCCCTTTTTTTTCATTTGTCAAAAGTTCCTTCCTTAAACGGCACACAGCCAAAGAAAAAATTCCAGAATTCATTCTCTATCTCTTCAGGTGACGGCTTATGATTAATATAAAAATAAAACATATATTCAACCGACCCCATCAAAAGATAGGCTACCAATGTGCTATTTTTTAACGGGCTGTTTCTTTGTTTAAGAACCAATTCGATTTCTTTCCTGATAGGCTCGACAAAGTTAAAAAGGGCATTTTCCAATTTTTCCTTATATTCGGGTTTATTGATCAAGGATGCGCGTCTGGCGATGTTGAGCATATCGATCATATGCATTAAATTTTGATAAAAATGAAAGCCGCGTATCCTAAGCCGTTTTAAAGCGTTTGTTTCCGCCTGAATTTCCGGCACATCTTTTCCGATATCCAGGAAAATATTTTCCAGACATTCAAAGAAGAGTTCTTCTTTGTTTTTGAAGTATTGATAAAAAGTTCCCTTTCCGATACCGGCACTGCCGGCGATATCGGAAATTTTCACAGCATCATATCCCTTTTGTCTGAATAGTTGTACACTGATTCTGATAATCTCATCGCGCGTCCTTGTTAATAATTCATCACTGTCATCACTCAGGACAGATAATTGATTGGTTTCACCTGCCAGCTTTTCTTTAATTATCATGAGAGGAACATTTTTGCTTTTGAGTTTTTGAATTTCCAGAATCCTGTTAAGATGCTCCTCGGTATAATAGGCCATTGTTTTGGCGGTCTTCATTGGAGCTGGAAGCAGGCCTTCCAGAATATAGTAACGGATGGTCGTCACCGGAGTGTTGGAAAAAGCACTGAGTTCTGAAATCTTCATGTGCCTGGGATGCTGATTCATATTCTTCTCTTTCAAAAAACAATTTGCTAAGATATTGATATTATATACTATTACTAATAGCGTATTTCTATCCTGTTAACTATATACTATAATTCTCAATAGTACCGTACTATATTTCAAGTCAATTGTCTAATGTGTTTTTTACTGATTTTCACTTGAAGGCTGAATAATCTTGAAAATAAATGAATTGAAGATTATTGATTGAAACATACCATAAAATTAAAAATCGAGAAACCGTAGAATACAGAAAGGTATCTAGTATTTTTACACTCGCTGTCAGTTCAAAGTGTATTAAGGCGAATAATGAATTGATTTTTTCTTGCAGGAGGAGAACAGGCGGGAAACGGCCGTCATTTATCTTTTACTTTTTCCAATTTATCAAGCCGCATTTTGGCAATTTTATGTCCCTGTTCGGCGGCTTTACGGTACCATTTTATGGCCTCGCTATTGTCCTGGGAAACGCCCATGCCATCCTGATACATACCGCCGAGATTGAACTGTGCAACAGCAATTCCCTTGTCACACATTGCCAGCAGATTATCCAGGGCATTCTCATTATCCTGTTCAGCGGACTTGCGGTACCACTTCGCGGCATCGGTGTCATTCTGTTTAATGCCCTCCCCTTTTTCGTACATTTCAGCCAAATTGTATTGTGCAACCGAATTTCCCCGGTTGCACATTGCAGTCAGGTTACCCAGGGCGTCTTCATCCCCCTGCTTTACCGCCCGGCGATACCACCTGACAGCCTCGGTAGTATTCTGTTTGACGCCTTTTCCTTCCTCATATATCAGGCCCAGGGAAGACTGCGCCCTTGCGTCATCTTTTTCCGCTGCCTTCAGAAACCATTTCATGGCCTCGGCATCATCGCGCAGCACACCGTCGCCGTTTAAGTACATAAAACCGAGATTGATCTGGGCGCTGGTATTCCCCTGTTCTGCTGCCTTGCGGTACCAGTTGATAGCCTCGGTGTAGTTCTGAGGGACTCCCTTACCGTTCAGATACATAACACCCAGATTATTCTGGGCGTCAGCGTTACCCTGTGCGGCAGCGCGGGAAAACCACTTTGACGCCTCGGTGTCATCACGGGAAACACCTCTTTCGTTCAGATACATGACACCCAGATTATTCTGGGCTGTTGCATTTCCCTGTTCGGCCGCCTTGCGAAACCATTTCACTGCTTCGGCATCATCCTGTTTGACACCTTCTCCATTGCGGAACATCAGGGCGATATTAATTTGCGCACTGACATTTCCCTGCTCAGCCGCCTGACGAAGCCATTTTGCGGACTCTTTGTAATCCTGCGCGACGCCGTCACCGTTGCGGTATATCAGAGCCAGATTGTTCTGAGCCGTCGCATTCCCCTGCTGGGCGGCTTCAAGAAACCATTTAACGGCTTCGGCATAATCCTGCCCGACACCCGCGCCCTCACTATATTTGACACCGAGATTGCATTGGGCATTAGCATTCCCCTGTTCGGCCGCCAGCCTAAACCACTTCACGGCTTCGGCATGATCCTGTTCAACGCCTATTCCTTCACTGTATTGCACACCCAGATTGAATTGTGCCTCCGCATTGCCCTGTTCGGCAGCCTTGCGATACCATTTCGCCGCTTCGGTATTGTCCATAGGAACGCCAATACCCTCCCGGTACATTTGACCCAAATTGATTTGAGCATCCGTATTGCCCCTGTTGCTCATAGCTTTCAGATTATCCAGGGCCGCCGTGTTTCTCTGCTCGGCTGCCCGGCGAAACCATTTCGCAGCTTCGGCATCATTGAGTTTTACACCCTTGCCTTCCTGATATTTCACGCCCAGATTACACTGGGCACGGATATTGCCCTGTTCGGCAGCCTTGCGAAACCACTTTACGGCCTCGGCGTCATCCTGTCTGGTGCCTTCGCCTTTTTCATACTTTTCGCCCAAATGAAACTGGGCATCGGAATTTCCCTGCTCGGCGGCCTTGAGAAGCCACTTTGCCGCTTCGGCATCATCCCGTGACAATCCCTTTCCTTCCTGATACATCCACCCTACTATATTCTGGGCATTAGCGATGCCCTTTTGAGCCGCCTTAAGAAGCCACTTTGCCGCTTCCTCATAATCCTGCAAAACGCCCTTACCGCTTAGGTACATCATGCCCAGATTGACCTGAGCACTGACATTTCCCGACGCAGCCGCCTTCAGATACAACTGTGCTGCCTCGGCATAATCCTGAGGGAAACCTCGGCCTTCCTGATACATGCCGGCAAGAAGATTCTGTGCATAGGCGTTTCCCCGCTCAGCCGCTTTATGATACCACTTTGCCGCCTCTTCGTAATTTCTAGGAACGCCTTCACCTTTACGATACATTTGACCCAGATTGATCTGGGCGCGGATATTGCCCTGTTTAGCGGCCTTAAGATACCACTTCGCCGCTTCGGTATAATCCTGCAAAACGCCCTCGCCGTTGTTATATTTCTGCCCCAGATGAAACTGAGCTTCCGGATTTCCCTGTTGTGCCGCCTTTCGATACCACTTCGCCGCCTCGGCATCATCCTGCAACACGCCTCTACCTTCTTCATACATCTCGCCCAAACCCAACTGTGCGGCGGAATTTCCTCTGTTGCACATCACCATCAGATTATTCAGTGCAATCGCATTGCCCTGCTGGGCTGATCTGAGAAACCATGCCAGAGCCTCGGCATCATCCTGTTTCACACCTCTGCCTTTATCGTACATCACGCCCAGATTACACTGCGCATCTGCATATCCCTGGCCAGCCGCTTTAAGATACCACTGCACAGCTTCGGCGTCATTCTGCAAAACGCCATCGCCCTTATCATACATGACTCCCATGTTAAACTGGGCATCCGTGCTTCCCTGCCCCGCGGCTTCGCGAAACCATTTTGCCGCCTCGGCATAATCACGCTCAACACCTCTGCCTTCCCGATACATCTGTGCCAGTATATTCTGCGCATAGGAGATTCCCTGCACGGCAGCCCTGCCAAACCACTTTACCGCCTCGGCATAGTCGCGGGCAACACCCTTCCCGTTCCGATACATAACGGCAATATTGCACTGGGCATTGGCATCACCCTGTTTGGCCGCTTTAAGATACCACTTCGCCGATTCCGAATAATCCTGTCCGACACCTTTACCCGTTCTGTATATCGACCCCAGAATACTCTGGGCATAGGCATTGCCCTGTAGCGCAGCCTCGCGGAACCACTTTGCCGCCTCGGCATCATCCTGTGCAACGCCTTCTCCATGACGATACATCAAACCCAGATTAATCTGGGCACGGATATTTCCCTGTTCGGCAGCCTGCGCAAACCACTTTGCCGTTTCGGCATCATCCTGCGCAACCCCGTCCCCATGCCGGTACATCAGGCCCAGATTAAATGTGGCATTCGCATCTCCCTGCTCGGCAGCCTTCAGAAACCACTTCGCTGCCTCGGCATCGTCACGTTCAACCCCCTCTCCGACCAGATACATCAATCCCAAATTAAACTGGGCAACCTGATTGTTATGATCGGCCGCCTTATGAAACCATTTCAGGGCTTCCGTGTCATCCCGGGAAACACCTTCACCGGATCTGTACATCAATCCCAGATTTAACTGGGCTTCCCCATAATCCTGTACGGCCGCCTTGCGAAACCACTTCGCCGCCTCGACATCATCAGGAGGAAAACCACCGCCTTTGGAATAAAGCAAACCGAGGGTAAACTGCGCTTCCGCCAGATCCTGTCCGGCTGCTTTTGTATAATACCGGACAGCTTCGGCATAATCCTGCTTCACACCCTGTCCCTCTTCGTACATCAATCCCAGATTTAATTGAGCGAAAGCATTACCTTTATCAGACATCTCCTTGAGTTTTTTCAGCGCTTTGGCATCGCCCTGCTGGGCAGCCTGACGATACCATTTGGCGGCTTCGCCCTCATCTTCCGGAACACTGTTGCCCTTAAAGTACATTTCTCCCAGAAAACGTTGCGCCTTTGCGTCGCCCTGCTTGGCTGCTTTGCTGTACCACTTCACGGCTTCTGCATAATTCTGGGGAACACCATTGCCGGTTTCGTACATAACGCCCAGATTGCACTGTGCCTCCGTGTCGCCCTGTTTGGCCGCCTGGCGATAAAGCTTGAAAGCTTCGGCATAATCCTGCCGGACGCCTTCTCCGTTGTAATACATTCTGCCCAGACTGTTCTGGGCGCTGGCGTTTCCCTGCTGAGCTGCACTTTGGAACCACTTCGCTGCTTCGGTGTTTTTTTGCGGAACGCCTTCCCCCTCTTTAAACATCAGCCCCAGCCTGAACTGAGCCTCTGTTTCTCCCTGCTCGGCGGCCTTGCGAAGCCACTTCACGGCTTCGATGTAATCCTTCTTAACACCTTCGCCCTTTTCATACATCATGCCCAAATTGAACTGGGCTGTCGCCAGACCGGACTCGGCCGCCTTGCCGAACCATTTTAAGGCTTCGGCATAATCTTTGGTAATGTCTTCACCATTGTAATACCTGAGACCCAGCGTATACTGTGAAAAAGCATCGCCCTGCTCGGCTTCCTTGTTATACCATTTCACGGCCTCGGCATGATCCTGCTCGACACCTTTGCCGTTATCATACATCCATCCCAGAGTGGACTGCGCCAGCGCATGTCCCTGTTCGGCCGCCTTGTGATACCATTTCGCCGCCTCGGCATAATCCTGTTCAATCCCTTCACCGTTATGATACATGACGCCAAGATGAAACTGTGCCACCCCATTTCCCTGTTCGGCCGCCTTCAGAAACCAGTTCATGGCTTCTTCCTCATCCTGGTCAACTCCCTCTCCGCATTTATACATCAATCCGAGATTAAACTGGGCATCCGCCAATTCCTGCTCTGCCGCTTTTCGAAACCACTTCAGGGCCGCATAATCATCCTGCTCAACACCATCGCCATAGCGATACATCAAACCGAGTTGGAGCTGGGCGTCGGCATTACCCTTTTCGGCGGCTTCGCTGATTTCTTTTAAGAATGATATATTTTTACTCATATTCTAAAACCAGATAACTACTTTAATCTTTTTATATAGCATTATTCATTATTTTTAAAAATGAAAAAATAAGTGATTTTTTATCACCTTAGGATTCATGTATATGTTCGATTTCCGCGTCGTCGGCTGGGACTAACTTCGTTACACTCGCTCTGGGGCGTGTCTCAATGCACACTTCGCTCCGCTTCGGGTATATTTCCCAATAGCCTTAGCTATTGGATAGTTCGACTTACAAATTCCAATACGCTATGCTTTTGGAATTGGAGTCTCACTACGACTTACGCTTTAATGAGCCCAAAATTCAGAAGCGTAGCGCACCGGATTTTGATGGTCGAATTATCCCGCCGCCTTCAGGCGGCAGGGACAAGTTTCACTCAGTTCGCCCTCAGCTTGTCTCAATATGTGCTTTTGCCGTCTTCAGAGCAATTTCAACGTCTCTGGTAAATATCCACCATTGCGATTTTGTGGTGTGGGGACCTGTCTCCCTGTCGCGTCCCCTGCAGTAAAACCAGTTGCCATACCGTTCTACAGTGGCAAAAGGATGAGTGCCTGTGCAGAGAATGGAACAGGGTCGGATTTCCTTAAAATATATGGTTTCAGCCGGTGCTTCATCATTGAACATATTTTCAGGCAATTCAATGTGAGAAACGTCAACTCCTTCGGATTCCTTTTGATCCAGCCACCTTGAAATACGCATGTTCGTCTCCTGATTTTATGATGATCCCTTGTCCTGATTACGTCGAATGGTCAGTCCGATTAACCTCGAAACCACAACCGCAATGTAGGCAACGCCCGAAAATTGTTCCAGCATGACCAGAACTCTGGATGATGCATTAACAGGAACGATGTCGCTTAAGCCCGCTGCCGAAAGATTGGTAAAACTGAAAAACAGCATTTCAATGAAATTCAGCGGCTCGCCGGGATGCGTCGAATAAGAAAAGGCCTGCGGGCTCCATGCCTGGCAAACCATATACAGGTAGGCAAATCCCCAGGCAATCAGCGTGAAGGTAGCGCCGGCGGCAAACAAATCGTCGATCGTTACGTGTTCATCCCCCATCATGTATGTTATCAAACCGCCCACACCATAAAAGTACAACGCTGCTTCCAGCAGGGTTGCCCAAATCAGGAGGGCCGGTTCTGCAAAAAGCCACGATAACACCAGTAGGATAACCGCCATGCCCGCAAATATCCAGGCAATTCAGTTGACGGCGGGACTGTGAATGACCACCCACACCACCAGCAGGAGTACCAGCATTCCAAAAATACCGATGATAAACTGACCGCCCGGAACATCCTCCAACATCACATAAAGAGCCAGACTCACCAGTTGAGCTACAAGAAGAAAAGCAGACGGGTGGTGGCGTGTCAGATTACTCCAATAGGCGGACTCGGATTTGTTGCTCATATCTCAATTGTATCCTTAAATCCCCGGCTGGGAAATTAAACAACAAATTTTTATCCCATTAAAATACCGGCTGGTGTGCTTTTTTGCCGTAAACACGTTCATAAGCCCTGCAGAAGGGACAAAGATTGCCTTCTATTTTCTGAACAAACCAGAAAGCCGCGCCTTTCTGTTTTTTGCGGGCATGCTTGCAGACCGGACAGGTACGACAGAAATTTGCCATTTTGCGGTCTTTATCCGTAATTTTATTTTTCCCTGATTTCGCGTTTACTTTTCCTTTCGCCATCTACTGCCTCCCTGAAACTTCCAAACGGATTCGTTACCAATATTTATATAGTTGAAATTATACCCATACGGATTTTAATGTCAAAGCTCTTTTGCAATTAATTATTGAGGAAAAAAACGGGTACGAACGAATCAAGTTAATTTTCGCGGCGGATGACGTGCACGGATGTGGCTTTAAAAGAGGCGGTTACAGTCATCCCGGGAGTGATGCCCAAATCTTCACAGGAAGGTATTGTAATGTAGGCGACCAGAGGGAAGCCGCAATCAAGAATCAGTTTATTAAAAAATCCCTGGGGGATGATTTTGGAAACTTTTGCTTCAAAGATATTGCGGGCGCTGATTTTTTCCTGCATCCTGCTGGAAAGGGTAACGTTCTCCGGCCTGATACAGCAGTATACCTTTTGTCCGATGGAACAATCGCCAATCGCTTCTATCTCCTTTCCAAAAACGGAAACAATAATGTTCCCTTCGGTGCAGCTTTTAACCGTGCCTTCCAGTATGGTTTCGGTTCCGACAAAATTGGCTACAAATTCAGAAGCCGGATGATTATATATTGCGGCTGTCGTTCCCGACTGCATTATTTTCCCGTTTTCCATAACGCTGACATCCTGTGCCAGACGCAGAATTTCCTCTCGGTCATGCAGAGCCATGACTGCCGTGATTTTTGTCTCATCAAGCGTGTTTTTCAAATCGTCAATAATCGTTTCTCTCGAAGGCGGATCAAGCGAGTTGAAAGCCTCGTCCAGCATAATAATCTGCGGTTTGATGGCAAAAACCCGCGCCAGCGAGACTCTTCTGGCCTCACCACCGGAGAGTGTTCTTGCCGACCTTTTTTCCAGTTGGCTTATTCCGAAATAATCCAACGCCTTTTGAACTCTGGCCTTTATCTCCTGATTGTTGATATTGCGGAATTTTAAACCGAGGACCACATTTTCATAAACGGAACTGTTTAAAAGCAGCGGCTCCTGAAAAACAACGGAAACATTACGGCGCAGCATGGTCAGGTCAGCCCTCGTTTCAACAGGTTTTTCCTCAAAATAAATTTCCCCCTGCTGAGGTTTTAATAAACCGGCAAGCATCAAAAGCAAAGTTGATTTGCCCGCACCGTTGGGTCCGATAAGCGCCAGTATCCTTCCCTGCCGCACATGCAGTTCGGGAATATCCAGTACGGTCACACCACCGCGCCGCAAAATTATATTTTTTACACTCATGAGAGTTTCAGGATTCATCGCGGATGCTGCCTCTGCTGTATTTGCGTCAGAAGGGCATTGATAATAAAGGCGAGGATCAAAAGAATAATGCCCAGCGCGATGGCAATGTCAAAATTCCCCTTGCCGGTTTCCATAACCGTAGCAGTCGTGAGCACTCGCGAGTACCCTTTGATGTTGCCGCCGACCATAATGGAAGCGCCCACTTCGGAAATAACGCCCCCGAAACCGGCCATAACCGCCGCCAGAAGCGGGAGCCTTGCTTCCTTAATTAATATCCACACCATCTGTAAACGGCTCGCACCCAGAGATAAAATCTGCAACCGCAGATTCGGCGGCAGATTCTGAATGGAAGCCAGCGAAATACCCATGACAATCGGCGTGGCGATAATCGCCTGGGCAAGAATCATGGCATAGGGAGTATAAAGAATTTCAAGAAAGCCGAAAGGACCGCTGCGCCATATCATCATCGTGACAAAAAGACCAACAACCACAGGCGGAAGCCCCATGCCGGTATTGATAAGACTGATAACAAATCGCTTGCCGAAGAAGTTGGTCAGGGCGACAATCGTTCCAATGGAAACGCCGATAAAAAGGCTGATCAGCGTGGCTGTTCCCGATATTTTCAGGGACAGCCACGTTATTCCCAATACTTCGGGATCAAATGTAACAATTAACTCAAAAGCTTTTATGATCCCCTGAACGATTAAATCCAATGAATACTCCTCACAAGCCGGTATGAGAACCCGTAATGAGAAAAAAGATTGCGCTGCCCGTGCAAAGACCTTTTACATTATTTTCCCAAATCCTCGACTTTTTTACCGGCATCGGGGAAAAACAACGGAGATCCGTATTTATCAATACCGAAACTTTTGATAATTTCCTGTGTTTTTTTCGAAACCATGAAAGCGGCAAAAGCGTTGGCGCCTTCGGCATTGGCTTTGGGCCACTTGGCGCTGTTAACTTCAATCACATGATAAATGTTGAGCAAAGCGGCATCGCCTTCCACCAGTATATTCAGTCCCAGATTTTTCTTCAGGGACAGATAGGTCCCGCGGTCAGTCAGCGTATACCCTTTCTTCTCCGAGGCAACATTTAAGGTTTGTCCCATGCCCAGTCCTGTTTCCTGATACCATTTCTGTCCGGCAGGTGTTACATCTGCTTTCTTCCATAAGGTTTTTTCCTTGGCGTGCGTTCCTGAATTATCGCCTCTGGACAAAAACAAATTTTCTGTTTTGGCGATTATTTTAAGCGCTTCCGCGGAAGATTTTACACCTTTGATTTTGGCCGGATCGGCGCCGGGTCCAACGATAATGAAATCGTTGTGCATCACCAGCTGCCTGTTGACACCAAATCCGCCTTCGATGAATTTCTTCTCGGCATCAGGTGAATGAACCAGCAGGACATCCGCTTCGCCCTTTTCACCCATCTTCATGGCCTGGCCGGAACCGACAGCAATGGTCTTTACAAAATAACCGGTCTGTTTTTCAAAGATGGGAATCAATTTATCAAGCAGGCCCGTATCCTGAGTACTCGTGGTTGTTGCCAGAATAATGTTTTTTTGTTTGGGTGCCGCTTTCGCTGCGAAAGCACTTGACGTTCCAAATGCTGCGATCAGCGCAACGATCATCAATGTCAATATAACTTTACTGCTTCTGAACATTTTCATAAAACGCCTCCTTAATATTTAATTTTATTTATTTTTCTTTTGTGCTTTCTGCCATTCCACGGAATTGGGGAAGAAAAGGGGTGACCCGTATTTATCCTTACCGAAATCCCGGATAATCAACTGGCCTTTTTTAGGTGAGGTCAGCCACTTTACAAATGTTTTGGTGTCCTTAACATTGACTTTTGGACACGTTGCTTTTTTGACAGGAATAAGGGAAATATAATTCAAAAGAGCTTCGTCGCCTTCCACAAGAATGACCAGTTTAATTTTATCTTTCAGCGACAGGTAAGTGGCCCGGTCGATAACCGTGTAGGCTTCTTTCTGATCCGTATATTGCAGGGTCGGCGCATTGCCTTCCGCTCCCTTTTCATAAACCACGTACCATGCCCCGGCAGGCTTTAATCCGGCCTTCGCCCAGAGATCCATCTCCGCCATATGCGTTCCCGATTTGTCGCCGCGACTGATGAACAGAGAACCTTTGTCCATAATTTTCTTTAAGGCTTCCGCTGCCGTTTTTGTTCCTTTAATTACAGCCGGATCGGAAGCCGGTCCGACAATGACAAAATCATTATACATGAGGGGAATCCTTTCCGTACCAAAGCCATCGGCAATGAATTTCTCTTCCAGAGCCTTCGCATGAACCATAACCATATCGATTTCGCACTTGCGGGCTATATCCAAAGCCGCTCCCGTTCCCGCACCGACGTGACGCACACGGATTCCCGTATCCTTTTCGAACTGATCCTCCAGAAGGCTGACAATTCCGGCGTCAATCGGGCCAATGGTACTGGACAAAAATACAAACTTGCTTCCGTCCCCAGCCACAGCCAGAGACGTCCAGATTAAAATTAGCAAAACACTCAACTTCAAAACCAATGCTCTCATTTTCGTACCTCCTATTGTTAATTTTAATTGCAATGATTTTTTAAAGAACGAAACTCATCAGCATTTTAAAAAGAATTTGCCCGATTTTTTTCCAAGGTATTTTTAACGGCCTTATTAGAAAACAATTCTGTTTTAACGAATGTCCGGATATACTGCTTCCATTAAAATGCCATACAAGACATAAATGCCAGTAATGACATAAATGATATGATATAAAATTTCAAGTTAATAATATTTTAACAATATATAATTATTACCAATTATGTTATTTTTAACATATTGGTTACAGGATAATGGAACGTCGCTTTCTTTTGATGATTTTGTCGGTCGCAATATCCACCACATACCCTGTCATCATCAATTTCCTCAAGGCATGGATATTTTGTCTGAAAAACCCACTGGTTCCTACCATCCTGTTTTTCC
The DNA here is from genome assembly GCA_964394185.1 of uncultured Smithella sp. Classification (GTDB taxonomy): domain Bacteria; phylum Desulfobacterota; class Syntrophia; order Syntrophales; family Smithellaceae; genus Smithella. The sequence continues at coordinate 1,104 of CAYMWM010000067.1, read as the reverse complement.
CTTAAGACGAAATGAGTGATAAATATATTGACCTTATTTTACAATTTGATTATTAATTAAAATTAATTTATTAATAGAAATCAAACGTCCCTCGTAAATGTAAGAGGCTGAAAAAGGAGACCGGTGAAAATGAGTATAGAAATAAAAGCCCCGATGACCGGAAAAATTATAAGCATCGTTGTTAAATTGGGCAATGAAATCAAGGCTGAAGACGAAGTCATCATCATGGATGCCATGAAAATGGAAATCCCTGTATACGCTCCTGAAGACGGTGTTGTGAAAGAGATAAAAATCGAAGAAGGTGATTCCGTTAAAACGGATCAGGTTCTGATGATTCTCGAATAGAAATAAATATTTTTGGAGAGGTGGAAAAAAAACATAGAATGATTTCCTAATCGTTGAACTTCCATGTTTTCTTCCATTTGCTTCTCGGTTTTAAGAGCGTGGAGATTTTCAAATTTTCAGAAATAATCTTCCGCAGAAAAAAGATTATCACACGAAAGAATCATATATTCCCATAATCATGATACCGGCTATCAACAGCGGCACAATATAACGGATGAGAAAACGCCACAATTCCCCTATGGTAAAACCCCTTTCCCCTCTGTTGGCTTCGTCTATCGCTTTTTTTGTTCCCCAAACATAACCTGTAAAGATTGCAGCAAGCAAGCCGCCTGCAGGAAGAAATACGGAATTGGCAAACCAGTCGTACGTATCGAGAATATCCGTCCCCAGGCCGGGAAACGAAACATTGCTGAATATGCTATAACCCAGCGTAGCCGGAAGACCCGCAATAAAGATTACCAAACCCATTAATGCCGCTGCCTTTTTCCGCGCCCATCCTTTTTCATCGATGAGCCAGGCTGTTACAACCTCCAAAAGGGAGATAGCAGAAGTCAACGCCGCGATGGCCAGTAATATAAAAAATAAAACACCAAAAAATATTCCGAAAGGCATATGTGCGAAAACGGCGGGTAGGGTGATGAAAACAAGACCGGGTCCGGCTCCGGGTTTGAATCCCAGGGCAAAAACGGCAGGGAAAATGGCAAATCCGGCCATCAGAGCAACCATCGTATCAAGACCGACAACCCATGCGGTACTGAC
>CAYMWM010000066.1:0-18520 GCA_964394185.1 uncultured Smithella sp. | reverse complement strand
CCGCGAACTCGGCCAGCTCAATTATCCGCTGATTGACGGATTTTTCACCGCTCTTACTGACCGCGACAAATGCAAAGGGTGCCTGACATGCGTGAATATTTGCCCCTTCAGCGCCCGCACGGTCGTTGAAGGGAAAAGCATGACCGCGGATAACTGCTTCGGCTGCGGCCTGTGCGTTTACGACTGCCCCGAAAAAGCCATCTCTATGAAAAAACTGCGTGAACCCATACTGATTCATTAGCGGGTGTTATGCATTAAAAGGAACTCGTGACAAGATTATGTTAAAGAAGAAAAAAGTAAAAAAAGTAAAAAAGGGGATGTTTGAAAAAGAAGCCGTTTTTATGTCATTAATAACTTTGGCAATCATAGTTATGGGACTTCTCGCTGCTATCATCATTCCCTTATTGATGAGATTAGCCAGGTCTTTTTGACTTCGATGATGATGATAAGAATATTGCGAATTGATGAACGGTCGAAAAGACTCCACCGAACAGAACCCGCCTAAGTCGTCATCCCGGCGAAAGACGGAAACCAGGAATAAATAATACTGGATTCCAGCCTGCGTCGGTAAGATAACGTGGTACTAGATTGCTGCGGCGGCTGAGAGCCGCAATGACATTTTTATTTAAATATTTTTTAGTGGAAAGTTTGCGGCAAAATATATAAATAGCTCCGTGCACATCATTTGAGGAGAAAAGTTTATGTCGGACAGTCAATTTTCGTTGAAGGGAAGGGTAGCGCTGGTCACGGGTGGTTCACAGGGAATCGGCAGGGCCATCGCGCTAGCTTACGCGCAAGCGGGAGCAAAGATAGTCATCACCGCCCGAAGTCAAGATAAACTGGATAAGGTCAAGGCCGAAATAGAAAAAACCGGTAATTCGTGTCTGGCAATTCCCGCAGACCTCGCTGTGGATGACGAGATAAAGCGGGTGCATGACGCTGTTGTTGCCGGATTCGGCGATATAGACATCCTCGTCAACAACGCGGGCGTCGGTTATTTTGTCGCCCTTGCCGATCTCACCGCAGCGCAGTTTAATGATGTCATGAGGCTCAACACCTGGGCGGCCCTACGCATGTCACAGTTGTGCTATCCGGCCATGAAAGCGAAAGGGAAGGGCGTCATCATCAATATGGCCTCCACCGGCGGACTCAAACCGGATATCTTCGCGGGAGCTTACAGTGCATCCAAGTCGGCGCTGATCATGATTACCAAACAGATAGCGGCTGAATGGGGGCTGGAGGGCATCCGCTCGGTGGCCATCTGCCCCGGACTGACCCGCACAGAAATGGCGGCGCCCCTTGTAGAGCACCGGGAAAAACACGGATTCAAGAATCTAGTCAACCGGATTGCGGAGCCGGAAGAAGTCGGCGCACTTGCGCTTTTTCTGGCAAGCGATGCGGCGTCCTACTGCCAGGGCGCGCTTTATCTGATTGACGGCGGTTCTACAGTAGGGACATCCTGGAGCTGATGATCGGGCTGTTTACCGGGAGCGCATCCCCGCAGGGAAACGCAATAATGAATAAGTATATTGCTTACCGGTAAAGCCTGGAGGGCTTTACAATACGCTCATCTGCTGAAAAAAGGGAAAAAAGGAGATTCTCATGAAGAAGGCTGTATTTTGGATCGTGGTACTCGTGTGTGTGATTGCCGTCTGGAAAGGATATTATCCTAAAGAGGCGCTTTCGTCTTTTTTTGAAGGCGATACGGTCGTTGTTGAGTATACAGACCAACAGGATCTTTTGGCTAAACTCAAGGAAGTTAAAACCGGAAAAAAGGTGGATTTGCGCCCGATGAGCTACACAAAAACTGTGGACACGGGAATCGCATGCAATGATGAAGCGGGCAAGGCCGCGTATCTGGAGCGGAAGAAAAGGGAAGAGGAACAGGTAAAAAACGATATCGCCGTGGAATTAGACCGGATTCAGAACAACAATTGAGCTCGGGCATATTGGTATCCAGTAAGCAAGAAGTGCTTTGAAAGCATTCCCTAAAAGGTTCGGTTCTGGCAATTGACGCGATTTTTTTATTTTAAGGTAAAAACCTGAAAATATTTCTGAACCAAATAGTTTTGTGTGAACCATTTTTCCGTACGGTTGAATAATATTTTATTTTAAAGGAAATGTTGTATTTGCCAAGCAGGTTATTCAGTTCATCTCTAGGCTTTATCCTGAACCTTGAGTAATCATTGCCGACGGGTTTTGTGTGCACAGCCAGGATTTCGTCAACAACGGCTATTTTATCCTTCGGGTTGTTCAATCTGTGGGACCATGTTGCGTCCACTCCCCAGCCCGATTGCGACAAATTGAAATCATCACACAGGAAAAGAAGCGTTTTAACGTCGAACAGCGGCATCATGACTTCGACAAAGTTGGTATATCTTAATTTACAGCCTTCCACTGGTTTTGTTATCGCATGCGATACCTTACCGTGCGCTGATACCACAGCCGGCTGGCAAATCAACAAATCGTATTTTCGCACAATATTAAAAAGCTTATTTAGATTGTCCACGGATATGGAAATATCGTCATCGGGCAGCCAGACATATTCATATCGTAATATGAGTTCCTGATGTTTATCAATAAATGATTTGATTAAAGGAAATTTTTGGCCTTTTTGTCTGACACACATCAAAGCGTCTTTCACGTAACCGGAAAAAATCTGTTCGCTGTCACCGTAATAAATCAGAATTAAATCAAAAGCGGGATTGCCGCTAATCCATTCCTTATGCAGAGACCCGTCTCCGACAGCCGCAATGATCAGATTCTTTTTGTTCATGATTCATCCATTAAATAATCAGGAACGCGATGATAACAGTTTTCCGGCTATGGCCAGCGCTCGTTCGATGGCCTGATCCATGTCGTAGTATTTATACTCTCCCAGCCGTCCGCAGATGATCACATTCTCCAGTTTGTCGGCTTCTCCACGGTACTTCGCGTAAAGCGCCTCATTATAAGCGTCCGGGAAAGGGTATTCATAATGGTCCGGGGATTCGGGCGTGAAGGGCGTTTCGGTGGTCAGGACGGTTCCTGCGATACGTGTTGCCTGACCGGGCGGCATCAGGTGCTTCCACTCGAGCGTCCTGATGTGCGTTCCATTGTTCATACCGGGATTGTTGACCTGGCCACACGGCTGAAGGTATTCGGCATCAGATATATAGGAGTTTTTTCTTATCTGGCCGCGGTATTTCAGTCGGCCGAATTTATATCCGAAAAACTCATCAATGGGACCGGTGAAAATCAATCCACGCGCAGGCCTGACGTAATCGCGTTTTTTCAGATAATCGCAATTCATCAGGACGGGAATTCCATCAAGGAGCCGGTTCATGAAGGACGCGTATCCGTATTCGGGAATTCCCTGGTACTTGTGCCTGAAAAGCCGGGTATCGTCGTCCATTCTCACGTCAAAACGTTTTGCCAAATCAGTCGATAAATTTTTTGCATCGACGCCCCACTGTTTCTCGGTGTAACCTTTGACAAACTTCAGGTAGATTGCTTCAGGCATCATGGAAAGAGACGCCTCTTCAAAATTCGCTGGAGAACCCTTAAAAGAAGGATTCCAATTCATGCCGATGAATTGCCTGATATAGCTGTCCGTGACCGGCCAGTTTTCGTATGCGCCGTCCACAAAGGATTTTAACCGGGGTTCGTAATGATAGAAAGTCGAAAACCTGTTGACATACCGCCACAGATATTCATCATTTGTTCTGAAATAATGCGGTCCGTAGGTGTGGATTTTTATACCGCTGGGATGCTCGTGGTCGGAGACGTTTCCACCCGTTTGGGTTCTTCGCTCGTAAACCAGCACCTTAAAGCCGTTATCGAAAAGTTCTCTGGCGATTACGGCGCCGGTCAGACCCGAGCCGGCGATTAAGTAGTCAATAGACATTAAGACATGAAATGTTTACTTATTATCATTCTTGATGAGTTTGGCGCTTTCGTCGCATTTCTTCTCATCAGGTTCATGCATTGCCGATTTAAAATCTTTTATTCCTTTTCCGACTGCTTTTCCCAAGTCGGGAAGTTTGCCCGGCCCGAAGATAATCAAAGCTATAACAAGAATAATGACGATTTCCGGCACGCCTAATCCAAACATATTTATCAGCCTCCTGCAGGTTTTGCTGGTTGTTGCTTTTATCAGTTAAATTAAAACAATTCAACAACTCTTTGCTATTCTCTTCATCAGTTTCAAAGCGATTTTCTCGTGATGATGTCTTCAAAACAGACCGCGATATGACAGTGACAGTCTGAACAGAATATGAGAATCAAATTTACCTTCCGGATGAAAAACGCTTTCCGAAATCAGCTGTAACTTCTCTTAACAATCCGAAGTATATTACATCTTGTAAACTGGCCGGACGAGGATCTGTAGAAACATTTTGAACATCCGTGCTGCTCTTTTCCGGTACGGCATGCCGGTTTTCATTGCCAGGTTCCTGCATAATCATGCACCAGGGTCCCCAATTATCCCAGCATTCCAAAAGATAGCTGGCAAAAACATTCTTGGAAGTATCCTCGTGTTTACTCCAGCGATAAAACCATATGGATTGTCCTGTTTCGCTGTCGATCGCATTAATATCCAGCATGGCGCCGAGTTTTTTTGTCGATGAAAGACGGCTTTTATCGTCGTCCTTAATAAGATCGTTAATTTTGTTTCTCTGTTCTTCGGTTAATTCCATTTGTTCCAGAGTATCACCCGATGCATTGGATGAAAAAAAATTGTGTTCTATAAGGGCATCACTTCCGGGAGCTACCAAAACCCGTTCCAGTGAATTGATTTGAAAAAGAGTCTGAGCGCCAAGTTTTTTGACTATAGCATGTGCATTTTCGGATTTATTTGCATTGAGCGATTTATTAAGCATGTCCCATGAGTGGACTGTAAAACCCTGGCGCACCAGTTCACGTTCTATCTCCGCCATTTCCACACCGCAATTGGTTTTGACCACTTCACCTCTGCTCATCGCTGCTCCTGTGGCAGAAGACAGAGATTTATCCGCGCAGGAAGATGGGGCGCTCAAAGCAACCGATTTTACCTGTGAGGCTATTTTGGAATAACGGGGCGTTGTGGTCACTTCCGCCCCGGAGTTGTTTCTTGTCATTTCAATGATTCTGCTCTGCACGCGAATGAACTTGGATGTTCTGGAGGCGCAGCCACCTGAAGAAAAACTAAGGATTAACAATGCTGCCAACGCAAAAAAACCGGACTTCGATATGTTCTTAATCATGGGGTCCCCTTTGATAAAATATGATTATTATACGATTGAATATAATGATGAGTCTTTTTTGTGTCAAGCAAATTATGGTGAAAGCATAATATTTCTTAAAAAAGAGGCAGGCGCTAATAACAGAAAAAATGCCGCGAATTGTTTTTTTAATGGATGATTTCCGTTGACTTAAAGCATGAATATGTGGCAAATTAATAAAATAAGTTCAGGTGTTCCTGTTCAGGGAGACACTGAGGGCAGTTAACCTTTAAAAAACAGAGAGGACGACTCAGGGAGACTTTCATGAAAAAAATAATTTTTTACATTTTTACAATAAGCCTTCTGTTATTTGCAAATTCAGCCAGTGCGATGGAATTATACAGCTGCACCGATCTTGACGGCAATAAAATTGTTACCAGTGCTCCGCAGGATGGAATGACCGACTGCGTTTTGAAAGACTCCGACGAAGATATCTCAACAAAACAAAATGTTCCTAAATCTCAAAAGGGGACAAGTGCAAAACGGGCAAGAAACCCGGAATGCAATTCCGTTACAGGCATTATGAATAATGCCCGTCAATATTTGAATCAGGCGGCTAATAGAAGTAAATCGGAAATGGAAGCGGGTAGAGAAGATGTAAAACAGGCGCTGCCATATCTCGAAGAAGCGGAAACGCTGTCACGAAGTTGTAATTGCCCAGAGTTTTCTTCACAAGTTGCCACGGCGGCGCAGTTTGCGCGTCAGGCGACCTACGTCAATGTGGTCAGTATTTTTTCAGACTATTTGACAAGATCTATAAGCGCCTTCAACAGTTCCTATGAAGCGTTTAATAATTGCAGGTAAGCGTCAATCATAAAGACGAACAAACAACTTACCGTTTTTTTCTTTTCGATTCGGAGTTTTCTTTTTTCTCAGCGTCTATCTTTTGCAATATCAGATCATTTAAATTCAGATTGATCGAATGATAAAATAGTTGCGGTTGGTTTTCAGGCTCGAAGCCCATCATGGCGTCACTTCCCATAGTTCAAACAAGTATTTTTGACTTGGATGAATATGTCTTATCGGAAACATTTTTATCCAATATTTCCTTGACATGTAAATCTGTGTTTCTTATGCTTCCATTAATAATAAGGAAGTTAGTATCAAATCGTTTGGTGTGGACGATGGCGCCGATATTTCGATCAAATTCGCTTTTAAGCCGGGATAACCATGCATTCGCTGATAGCGCCATGCAATGGAGGTAAAGATGGAAAGGGTTATTTGGAAAACGCATAACGGTAAAAAATTTCTTTATATCAATTACTCGAATTTGAGCGCGGTGAATCCCGCGCAGAAGCAGGAGATTTTCGATACGATCAGGATGGCATGGGATGTGGTCGAATCTACGGTCCCCGATGAAAAGATACGCTTCCTGTCCGATGTGACCAATACTACGTCAAGTCCGGATATCATGACTAAGATTAAGGCATTCGCCGCATATACTACGGCTAACGGCAAGGTAGAGAAGGAATGCGTGGTCGGGATTTCCGCGATCCAGAAAATTCTGGTCGCGGGCGTGAACATGTTCTCCAAAACCAAGCTCATAATGTTCGATTCGATAGATGAAGCCGCGGATTGGCTCTCCAGGTGATTCGTGGGATGGTTTACGCTTGCAGTTTAAACGCCAGTTCAGCCAGGTCTTTTTGACTTGGCTGAAAACAATAAATCATAGTGAATTATGAAAGGTCGAGTCTAAAACGACTAGACCCAACTTGAGGACTAATGATTATTTCAAAAAGTAAATGGAAAGTATGGGCTTCAATTTCCATCTTAGCTTTTCTCGGAGCCATCATTTCGCTGTTTAATATTTGGGCTGCGATTGATCTTGGTTATGATGGCTCATCTCGAGGAAGGTTGATCCTGGAAGGATGGGGCTATGCCATGCTGTGCCTAATTATATGCGGTATTGTATTCATTATTCTCTCAACAAGATCTTGGTATTTCAGTCGGAAGATCAACACACAAACAGCGGAAAAAAACAAATAAAACCGCCTAATCATTGCATACCCGAAAATGGCTTATCGTTTTTTCCGTTTCGATTCGGCGGTTTCTTTTTTCTCAGCTTCAATTTTCTGCACTATCAGATCATTTAAGTTTAGATTGATGGAATAATGTTTTGAATCCATTTTGATGCTGTTCAGAACGGTATCAACGATTGCATCCGTGTACTGCGCAAGATTATTCGGTTCACCCTTAAGCAGTTTGCGGATGCACAGATGTTCGATGGTTCCCAGTATCATGGAGCGGATCAGAAAGGCATCGGTATCTTCCCGAAACGATCCGTCCTTTATGCCTTCCTCGATGACCTGTGTAAGGCCTCCGGCAATTTTCCTGACCATGCCGTAGGCATTGGCTTTTAAAAACTTCCTGTTGGTCTTGAGTTCGAGCATCACTAAAGAGGCGTAAAGAGGATTATTGTCGTAAAGCGTCAGGTATCCCTGAACAATGCCTCTGATTTTTGCCTCCGCTCCCCGCAGATATGGAGCAACATATTCCATATGGCGAATGGGTTCATCCATAAATTTTTCGGGAATGGCGAAAAGCAAATCCTCCTTGGTTTTGAAATATTCATATAAAGCGGGTGTGGAAACGCCCGCCTTTTTCGCGATGTCCGTCATTGTGGCATCCGCGAAGCCTTTTTCCGCGAACACCTTCAGGGCTGACTCGATAATGTTATCCTTTCTTGCTTCTTTGATGTCGTTGCGGGCCATAGTGCCTCCTTGTTGGTTGAGGTTCTCTTTAATTCAGGCGTTGCCAAAAGGCAAGCATATTCATTCGTAGCATTTCCGGTATTTATTCTGGTGACATTAATTATATTACCAATATATTTATTTAAACTATAATAATTCTAATAATACTTAATGATAATAAAAAAATCTTGACATTTATTAATACTTAATTAATATTTATGCAATAAAAATTAATGTCAATCATATATCGCCTTGGCCGGTATATGATTGAAAGGAGCATTCGATGAGAACGAAAGAACAATATGTTGAAGGCTTGAAGAAAATGCGCCGCAATTTGTATTTCAACGGCAGCAGGATTGACCGTACCGATGCGGTTCAGGAGAAGGTGCTTAATGTCATGGGCGTAACCTTTGATGCCGTCAGTGATCCCGAACTCAAAGATCTCTGCACGGCAACCTCGCATCTGACCGGTGAAACCATCAACCGGTTCTGCCATGTGCATCAGTCCCCGCAGGATCTGCACAAGAAACAGGATATGACCCGGGCGCTTTGCCGCAAGGTCGGCATGTGCATTCAGAGATGCATGGGCGTTGACGCCCTCAATGCGGTGAATGCGGTTTCATTCGAAGCGGACAAGCACAATAACGGCGGAACGGAATATCATAAGAATTTTTTGAAGTGGCTCGAAAATTTCCAGAAGAACGATCTGGTGGGTTCGTGTGCCCAGACCGATGTTAAGGGGCATCGCCTGAAGCGTCCCATTGAACAGGCCGATCCCGACTCTTACCTTCATGTTGTGGAGAGGAAAAAGGACGGGATTGTTGTGCGGGGATGCAAAGTGCATATTTCGGAGGCCTCGATTGCCGACGAAATCATGGTCGTCCCCACACGCGCTATTGGCGAGGATGAAAAGGAATATGCCGTCGCCTTTGCCGTTCCCGCCGACCACGAAGGTGTAAAGCAGGTGGTGCATTTGCATTTGCCAAGAGAACGCGAGGTTTACAAACGTGGATTTGATCCCGGATATTCGGATTCTTATGTGATTTTTGAAGACGCGTTCATCCCGTGGGAGCGGGTATTCCTGTGCGGTGAAAGCCTGCACGCGGGCGCCTGCGCGCTATTGTTTGCCCTGTTCCACCGACATAGTTATTCCGGCTGCAAGCCAGCCATCGGCGATGTCCTGCTGGGACTGGCCGCGCAGGCAGCCGAAATCAACGGTGTCAAGAGCACGCCTCATGTGCGGGAAATGCTCTCCGAAATCATCAAGGTGACTGAACTGGGATACGCGGCGGGATTTACGGCATCTGCATTGGGAAAACCGGAAATTTATGTTCCCGGACTGGGTCCCTATCCCTACGGTCCCGGCAGTTACATTCCGAACTCGATCTATGCCAATGTAGGCAGGTGTCTTACGGGAGAGGCCGTTTTCCATGAGCAAGAAATTCTCTGCACCATAGCAGGCGGCATGCCGGCAACCTTCCCCTATGAAAGAGATCTGACCAATCCCGAAACGAAGGACGTTTTAGAAAAGTATCTAACGCGCAATCCCAAGATTCCTGTGGAAGAGCAGATAAAGTTCTGGCTGCTTTTTGCCGACGCGACCTGTTCGTCATCAACCGGCGTCATGAATTACGGAAGTTTTCACGGCGGCGGATCACCCATCATGGAGCAGATTGTGCTCACCATGCAGTACGACATTAAACTGCGTCAGCATTTCGCGAAGTATCTGGCGGGCATTGAAGAGCTGAAACCAGGTGTCTTGACAAAAATGGCTTAGTTCTATTACGGTATGGAACATCTAAATATAAATGAACACCCTTTGATTCGGAAAAAAACGGGGATGGAATATTTACTGCTTTAGGAGGTTTTCATGGAATACAGGATGGATACTCTTTGCGGATTGTTTCACAATCAGGCACTACGCTACGGAGATAAATTCGTGTTTCTTACCGGCAGGTTCGATGCCGAAGGTAATTCAAGCGAAACATTCAACTCGCGCACGTGGAAGCAGACGCGCGATGAAGCCATCGCTCTGGCGAGGGGATTGTTCGCGCTGGGCATCAAAAAAGGCGACAAGGTTGTCATTTATTCCGAAAGCCGTCCGCGCTGGATTATCGCCGATCAGGCGGTGCAGGCCTGTCAGGCAATCGGGGTTCCGCTCTATCCGACCGTTTCCGAAGAAGAACTGGATTACATGCTGGAAGACAGCGAATCATGTCTCGCGATTGTTTCCACTCCGGAGAAGGCGAGGCTTGTGCTGAAAGTGACGGCGGGCAAGAACAAAATTCCGGTAATCATGATGAGCCCGTGGGACGGCAGTGATAAAAAGCCGGACAGCGTGTACACCTTTCCCGAAATATGTGCGCTGGGGAATCCGAAAGTGAGCACCGACGTGGTTGAACAAGGCATAAGAAGCGTTGTCCCCGATGATGTCGCTACAATTATTTATACGTCCGGCACGACCGGGAAACAGAAGGGCGTTATTCTCACACAATCCAACTGGATTCATTCCATGCATCAGTGTTCCGGATCCGAAATCATGGCGCTGACCGCCAAAAAGGATCTGCATCTCAAGGCTCTGGTGCATCTGCCGCTTTGTCATGTCTACGGACGGATGGGCGATTACCATACCGCCGGATTGAAGATGGGCGGCGAACTGGTTTTCGCTGAAAGCTATCAGACCATTGCCCGCGATCTGCGCGAGGTCCGGCCGAATGTCATCAACAGCATTCCCCGTCTCTATGAAAAAACCTATGAAATTGTGCAGTCCACGCTTTCCAGAACGAAGAAACCCTATCAGTCTATATACAACTGGGCGATGAGCAAGGGGAAAATTTATGTGGACTGCATGGCGACGGGCAAACGCATGCCGCCCCATCAGCTTCTGCTTTTCGGTTTGGCCAACAGTCTTGTTTTCGACCGTTTGAAGAAGGAAATGAGCATGGACCGTCTGGTCATGGCCTGTTCCGGCGGCGGAAAACTGTCCAAAGACATTTGCGTTTTCTATCGCGCACTGGGCATTCAACTGATTGAAGGATACGGCCTCACCGAGACAACGGCCATCAATAATCTGAACGCTCCCGAAATCATGATGGAGAAAAAGCCCGAAGGAATTTTCAAATTTCTCTACGATAAAATCATGGCGCTGACACTGTATTTGATGGTTGTGAGACAGTCAAAGGGAAAATCTCCCTATGCCAATCCGATAATGTCATTGCTTCTTTCTCTGTGTTACAATACACTTGTTTACAGGTTAAGGGTCAAGCCGGGATTTGTCGGTCGCGTCGTACCGGATACGGAAATGCAGATAGCACCGGATGGCGAGATACTGATTAAAGGCCCGCAGGTCTTTAAGGGATACTGGAAACGCGAAAAGGACACCGCCGAAGCCTTTACGCCGGAAGGATTTTTTATGACCGGCGATATTGGCGTAGCGGATGAGGAAGGTTTCCTTCAGATTACCGACCGTAAAAAAGAATTGTTTGTGACTTCCGGCGGTAAAAATGTCGCGCCGCATCCGATAGAAATCGCTCTGATAGAACGGCCTTATATAGACCAGGCCTGTCTTATCGGCGACGGGCGAAAATACCTGACGGCTTTCATTATCCCGGACTTTGACAGTCTGAAACGCTATGCCAAAGATAAGGGTATTAACTGTTCTTCGCAGGAGGAACTGGTCGGGAATCCCGAAATCAGGGAACTGATTAACAAAGAAATAGATCATGTCAATACGACACTGGCGCGTTATGAGCAGATAAAATATTTCACCATACTGGATCGCGCCTTTGATGTCGCCTCCGGAGAATTGACGCCGACAATGAAAGTCAAACGCCGCGTTGTCAACGAAAAATATCAAAGGCAGATTGATGAGATGTATAATAAGCCCAATCAATAAATCAATGGCCTGTAAAAGGGGGGATTATGATTATCGACTGCCATTATCATCTTGAAGAAAGGGTTGCCACGGTCGAGAACCTGATTGGTGAAATGAAGGAATCAGGAGTCGATAAAGTTGCAATCATGGGCAGTATCATAGGGCCGTTTAAAGAGCCGCCGAGGCTTCTTATCGGTATATTGCAGGTTCTGCTGGAAAACAGATTTTCCAGAGGTTTGGGAAAAGCATTTGCGGCGAATTTCACAGACCGAAACGAAGTTATAATTCTGGGGAAACCTTATCCCCTTATAACCGACCCGGATAATGAGAAGGTATTCGATACTGTCAGCAAGTACCCGGACAAGTTCCTTGGCTGGATATTTGTCAATCCCCGCGGCAGGAAAAAGCAAATCGAAGAATTTGAAAAATATAAAGACGCGAAGGGATTCATCGGCGTCAAGGCGCATCCTTTCTGGCATCATTTCACACCGGTGGAACTTGCTCCCGTTGCCGAGAGGTTGGCCAAAACAGGCAAGCCGCTTTTAATTCACGCGGGATTCGGTGAAGAGGGCAATTTTGAAGCCCTGCTTAAAAAAGTTCCGGATCTGAAACTCATCATGGCTCATGCCGGTTTTCCCGAATACGCGGATACCTGGAAAAAAATTAAACCTCTAAAAAATGTTTATCTGGATCTTTCCCAGACAACCTACACCAGCGAAAGAGTGACCCGCCGCGCGGTTGAATTCTTCGGTCCGGAGAGACTTTTTTTCGGTACCGACGGACCAACCGGTTTCCATAGGCCTGATCATCAGTACGACTACGGATTTATCAAACGCCGAATCGAGGGCATGTTTGAGGATGCCGGGATCCGGAATAAAATTCTGGGAGAAAGTTTCGCAAAAGTTATCGGCCTTTCTTGAGAAATCATTTTCTGACAGATTTTATAACGTTCAATATTCCCTTGACTCACAAGACGGCGTCTCCTAATATCATTCCCCAAAACGAAGTTTTAATGAAGGGATTTAAAAAGAAAATGAAAACGAATTTAACGAATGAGCAACTGATGGAAATTGCGCAATATTCATTTGTCCGGATGGATGGGGCGTGGTTTCTGGCGCTGGCAAAAAAATACGGTATTGAAGCGGCATGGGAGATGGATGTCGAAGCCTGGACGCAATTTTCCTATGTCTTTGGAAAAAATATCAGAAAAAATTACATCAAAAATCCGGTTTGGCCGGACAGCTTCCTCGAAACGATTGAAATTTTCAGTAAAGTCCTGAAAATAGAGGGCAGGAAAATATCCGTGCATGATGGTCAAATCATTGTCCGCATAACCGATTGTGAAACCCAGAAAGCCATTGCCAAAGCCGGCATTGCGGATTGCGGCATAGTAACCGTGCATACCTATCAAGGAATTATCAAAGGGCTGTTTGAAAAAAGTATTAATGTGGATGTGGCTCATACTAAAAATCTGAACAGGGGCGATGATTGCTGCGAAGTTATTATCACTCAAAAATGATATGCTTAAACATAAGAGACAGGGGACTTCCTGTCCATTCGCTCAATTCGGACGTATCGACCATGCATCCGATTCAGACTGATAGCGCAAAAGATACACGTTACCCTCCGCGTCCCTGATCTTGAAAAAGTCGATGGCAGGCCGCCCGCTTTGCACTCCGCCATCATACCACCGGTCGACTATCTCCGTGATTTCACGGCGCACACCCTGACAGATGAAAGCAACCGGACGCTCATTTGCTTTAAAACCGCTGTAACACTCAACTTCAATTTCTATAAATTCCGAATCCGCCATACTTTAAAGGAAAAGAAAACTCCATCAGGTCAGTTTTACGACCTTGGGATGCACAAGCCTCTCATAATCCTGATAGGACATTTCGACCAATTCCGAGTGCGTGCAGGCATTGAAAAAGATTTCATCATCCTCCGTCAGATGCTGATCCGCATAAACCTCCATTCCATACAAATTGCCGAAAGGAGGCATGGCGCCCAGTTCGCAATCAGGGAACAAATCCCTGAATTGCGCCTCTGTGGCCAGTTCTATATTCTTCGCGCCGATCGTTTTCCGGAAGTGGTCGAAATCTACGGAGCGGTTGGCAGGCAGGACTGCCATGGCCATTTTTCCGTCAATAGAAACGATGACGGTCTTTGCCACCTTTCTTCCGCTGATGTGCAAGGACTGGGCAATTTCCCGGGCTGTAAATGCGGGTGAATGCGCAATCTTCACGTATTTAATTGTCTGATTGTCCAGAAATTCCCGTAATTTTCTTGCCGGCATAAGTGACCTCCTTAAATGTAGTGACGGGTTAATTGTTTCCTCAACAGTACCTGTCAAAAGAGCGGGATCACATATTTTTTGCAACAGCAGGGTGAGATGCAGCAACGATAGTGAACTCTTTCTGTTAGTATAATAACTTGAAAAAGGTTAGTCAATAATAAGGTTTTTTCAAAACAAGTTATCTGTCCATTGCAAGAGGTGATAATCATTGAAGGGATGTAAAACGTTTATTAATATTATAATAATATCAATAATATTGAGCTTTACTATTCCTGTATGAAAATTATAATTGCTATAAATATATATTTATATATTGAAATAAATATAAAAACAATCTTTAAACTATTGGTGTTAAAACTGAAATTTTAAACGGCGGTCAGTATGGCATTGACATCAGTGAAGCTTCTTTATATATTTTTAATATGAAAAAGAAATTTCCTGATAAAAGACGCAAAACCAAGCTGGTCATAACTTATGGACCGGCTCTGCGGGAATATGCAACCCTGCGGGAAGCCCTGAAACTGGCCGATGCGGTACGTCTCAACGCAAGCCACAGCAAGCCTGAAGAACGGACGCCGGTCATTAAACTTATAAGAAAGATTTCGGCAGAACTGGGTCGGATTATACCCGTCTTTCTGGATTTGCAAGGTCCCAAATGGCGTATTGGTCTGCTGAATGAGCCTCAAATTCTGGAGAATGGCAGTATCGGTGTCCTCTTTGCATCTGATGTTTCCGCGCCCGGTGGATATCCGTGGGCGGCTCCTCTGCCACACCCGGAATTGTTCAACGGCGCAAGAGTCGGCCAGATATGGGTACTGGACGACGGCGCTTTGAAACTTGAAGTTCTGGAAATACGCGATGGTCAAATCCTTCTGAAGGTATTGGCGGGTGGGCAGTTGAAAGCACGCAAAGGTGTCCATCCTATCGGGTTGGATGTAGCCTTTGAGCCTCTGACTCCAAAGGATTTGGAAGACATACACTGGGGCGTGGCGGAGGGAGTAGACCTTTTCGCTCAGAGTTTCGTTCGACGTGCTTCCGATGTGGAGGCGCTCAATCAGCGTATCAGGGAACGGGGCGGGACTCAGACCGTGATTGCCAAGATTGAACATCCGCAGGCGCTGGACAATCTTGAGGAAATTCTGCAAGTGAGCTGGGGCATCATGGTCGCACGGGGCGATCTGGGCGTGGAATTCGGCGTGGAAAAAGTTCCGACGCTTCAGAAGCAGATTATCGGGAAGGCGCGTCGGGCCTTGAAACCGGTCATCACAGCGACCCAGATGCTGGAGAGTATGATCGAAAATCCACAACCCACCAGAGCCGAGGCGAGCGACGTGGCCAACGCCATATGGGACGGCACGGACGCCGTTATGCTCTCCGCTGAAAGCGCAGCGGGAAAATATCCTCTTGAAGCCGTGACATATTTGGACAGTATTGCCGCTGATGCGGACGCGCACTTCAAACCTCGTATCGGTTTACAGATTGACACTCTGGAGGAAAATATTTCCGGCAGAACAGACGTATCCGTGGCCTTCGCGGCATGCCGCACAGCGGAGGAAATAGGCGCAAGGCTCATTGTAGTCTTTACCGAAGGCGGAGGAAGCGCGCGTTTAGTTTCACGCATGGCGGGCGATATTCCGGTCATCGGCGCCACTTCGGACTTGGTCAACGCCAGACGCATGGGCCTTCTGCGCGGAGTGGAGAGCCTGATTATTCAGAGGACAAATCATTTTTCGGAAATGTTGACTTTCATTAAGCCTCTCTTAAAAACCCTGAAAAGACTCGAATCAGGAGACCGCATCGTCATAACCCTTGGCCACCCGCTTTGGACGACGGGAACGACGAACATGATGCGGGTGGAAACATTCTGAATCCCAAAATGCTATAAAAATTTTTCATGCAGCGTTTTTCGTAATACATCGGCTGATTATTATACGTGATGAGATAAATAAAAGGATGAAATGTATGAAAAAAAGTATTCTGACGATTATTTTGTTAATATTATTGTCGGTTGGCCGGGGGTTGGCTTCAGATATACCCGGTTTCCCGTTTGTTAACGTAACCGGAGAGGCTGAGCAGGAAGTATCGCCGGATATAGCTAGGATCGGTTTTGAAGTTCTTTTATTCGATGAAGATCCGGTCAAAGCTCTTTTCTCAATGGAAAAACGAAGCGACGAATTAATGACTCTTTTCAAAAAATTTGGCATAGAAAACAAGGATGTTGTCGCATATGAAATAAATAAAAGAACGTTGAGGCAAGAGAAAGATTATGTTGAACTTAAAATACTTGGATATGAACTCACTCGCCAAGTGATGGTGACTATTCATCATCTCGATAAATTTGACGCGCTCATGACGCAGTTAATCGAACTTAAGAATGTTACGAATATACAGACTGGATTTGATACGAAAAAACGGAAAGAGTTGGAGGCGGAACTTATTAAAAAATCAGCACACAAAGCCCGTCAGCAGGCTGATCTTCTTGCGAAGGGATTTGGTACCGAGATTTCTTCTGTCTATGCCATTACCATTTCTCCAAATAGTTTTGCCGACATGTCTGATTCGTTTACGAGGGCATCTTATCGCATGTTTGCCGCGCCTGTCGCAGCACCAGCTCCGGCAGGAGTAGATAGAAAAAGGCAGGATTATGAATTTATTGGTACCCAATACAATTAAGCTGCAAGAAGCGGTCAATGCGATCTATAAGCTCAAGTGAGCTGAAAGAACCGAACGCGGATCGCTATATCGCGGTTTCGGCTTTACGTGATGGAAAATATAATGACCGATAGCGCCAAAAAAAGCAAAAAACCGCAAATGACGACCAGACTAAAAGTGCTCATCATCATCATGGTATTGCTGGGAATCTATACGGGTTGGGATTACTGGCTGCAAAATTATGCCAACAGAATAACAGTGGAAACCGCGCACTATACGATTACATCAACCGCGACCCGGCCCCAAACGATGCTTGTCGGGGAATCGGCTGAAAGTCTCTACAGCGCCTACGCTATTTTCTTTAAGGATATGATGAGTCTCGATGGAAATCAGGCCAAACTGAAAATGAGGCTCTTTAGGGATAAGCAGGAGTTTTCCTTTCACAATAAAAGCAGTTGCTGGGCGGAGGCTTTCTATAAGTATCCCTATTGCTACGCGTACTTTCCCGAGGGAGATCCCAATCCTTATCACTGGATGCTCCACGAAGGAACACATCAATTAAATAATGAAGTCGCCCGTTTTAAAATACAGAGATGGATCAACGAAGGATTGGCTTCGTACTATGGCACAAGTAAAATAAAAGAAGGGAAACTGCTTCCCGGTCAGATCGATATCAACACCTATCCTATATGGTGGATTCCAAACATTTCCTTATCCGGCGGCATTCAGACAGATATCAAAAACGGCAGGATTATTCCTCTCCGAGCCCTGATTACCGGAATCGGCGGGCCGGATTTCAATAAAGAATTCAATTTGTATTACATACATTACTGGAGTTTGAGTCATTTTTTACTTCACTACCAGGGCGGTCAATATTCCGATGGATATAAAAAAACAATAGCAGACAGCGGGTCACTGAAAAGCTTTGAAAAAAGAATAGGCCCGATAGATAAAATTCAGAACGAATGGTACGAATACCTGCGGCAAAAGGTTCTTGAAGTTAAAGCCATGCAAAAAGAGGCGAAGAAATCTGTAAGAAACAAATCATCTTAAAAGTTACAAAGAAGCGAAAAAAGAATGTTGGATTACGTTTATAATGAATCGTTCGATTGGAATAAAATGTTTGTTTCCGGCAAGCTGGCCGAATTCGACTTCAGGAAAGCTGGAATTGCGGCCTGTCTTGCCCGCGACAGTTATTATAATGATAAGCGGTACGGGCAGACTTTAACGGCGCTTGGATTCCGTGATATTCAGTTTTATTCCGAAAAAGATTTGGAGGCGTTTGCCGGATGCCTGAATATAAAACTGTACGGTGAAAATCTGGCGCTTATTCCCATCGTATTTCGCGGTTCGGATGAGGTTCGGGACTGGCTGCGGAATATTGATGTCCGCATGACCCGGTTTTTGAATACGGAGCGTTTTCCGGGACTGCGCAGAATAGAAGTTCATAACGGTATATTTGACATGGTTCATGATTTTGAAAAGAAAGCCAACCGCATTATTTTTGAAGACGGATTACTAGACGGCACTCTTTTTCAAATCCTGCGGGATGAATCAAAAAGAAAAAAATGCTTCTTCTGGATTATCGGGCACAGCCTCGGCGGCGCGATGGCAACCCTGTTTGCAGCACGTTTGCTGGATTATTACGGGGTTGACAAAGACAGAATTCTTACCCATACTTTCGGAGCGCCTCCCGTCGGCAACGGATATTTTGCCCGGCGTTACGGACAGGCGAACCGTTCGCGCTCAAAAGTTTCTCAAAAAAATA
>CAYMWM010000065.1:0-18602 GCA_964394185.1 uncultured Smithella sp. | reverse complement strand
TGCAGGGTTAGAAATTACTTGACGATGCCCATTTCTCCGTGCCTGTTATTCCGTCCGCCGTTATCATTTTGTGGGACAACAGTGTGAGGCGCCGCGCTTTTCGTGTATAAAATCAAAATACTTGTCTTCATGTTTTTATTATCTCAAAAAAGTTTGATTTTTTGAAGTGATTTTTATTCGGTCATATGAAAAGGCATGAACCGGGCAGGGGGCATCGGAGAGAAAGGTCGGCGTGTTTACGAAAAATTGATTTAAGAAAACCGGCGTTATTTAATCGCGGTAAACTTCGATGGCCACTTCGGGGCACATGGTTGCGCATATGGCGCAGCCGGTGCATTCCTTTGTTTCATCCGCACCGACCGGGTGGAAGCTTTGAGCGTTGTATTCATTGGTGGTCACAATATGGCCCTTGGGACAAAAATGAATGCACAGAAGGCATTCTTTGCAGAGTTCTTTATGGATTTTGATGTGGCCCTTCAAATTAATCACCGAAACCAGGATATTTTCAACAATGATAAACATTCATTGTTTTACGGGGATGCTATTTTGCTTATAATTGCAAGAAAGTCAAGTTTTTTAAGAAATTATTTGCCATAAAAAGAAGCTAGCCTGACAATGGCTGTCAAGGCTATTGCATATTTTCATGTAATCCACAGCTTCTCACTTTTTGAATTTTATGTTAGTGTATAAGCACTTTTCGTTGACGTTTGTAATATTAGGCACCGATTCATCCAAGCAATCTTCGCATAAAGAGGAGTCATGACTAAGACAGAAATCGAGAGCATCGTAGCCACAAAGCTGCGGAAAGCCGCAGAGGAAGCCATCTCTTCGGCGATACGGGAACTCAATGCCGCCGGGCACTGTTTTGAACCCGTCGGCAATACATTGACCGAATGGGTAGAGCCGGGAGCTGACGAGAGCCTCAACGTCACATGCGCAATAGGGGTTGGCTTCACAGCACCTGGCAGACGATGTATGCCGGACCCGGTGGTCGACTCCTTCATTGCACGCGCGGAATCTGGTGCCGACAGGGATGCGACGCTCCTCAACATGTTGGAGGGCGACATCGCGAACGGCGGCTTTCTGCAGCTCTTTGAAAACAAGAGAGAATCGTTTATCCGGGACGGCATCACCTTATTGCGGAAGATCGGAGCCAGGTCTTCGTTGCGCCTAATTGAACAGGCGATGGCGCTGATTCAGGAGCACCGGACTACGCTAGAAGACTGCAACGCTTTGCGGAAGAAACTCAATCGTCTCGATTCCCGTTTCTGGAATCTCAAAGAAAACATTCCTGCTCTCTACGAGCGCTACCTTCAACAAAGCGAAAAAACGTCTTTGAAGTGAAGGCTTATAGCGCCTCAAGCCAACGAGCTGCACCTTAATCTTCAATAATCTTCAATTGTATGTGTTCAATACAGTGCGTTATCACAGGCATTATCCGTAACCCGGACAAGATTTGTTCGGACACTCTCTGTCATGTCAAAAAAATCCCGGAACATTTTATTCAAATTCATAATAAGATAATTGCTGACGGACTCAGGTGAAAACTTTCAACAAATAGAACCATTCTCATTGACACACAAGACTCCTTTCATATAATGTGACGAACAAAAAAAGGAATCTATTCAATGAAACCCACATGGGTCGAAACGCCCGCCCAACTCTGGGAAAAACAGACAACAATTATTCTCGCCGGATTATTCTCCATTGCACTTGTCATCGGTACGATCATGCATCATTTGTATCCCCATATTCTGGGGGTGCCCGACCTCACCCCGCCAAGGGTTATGCCGTATGTTTCCTACTGGACGGAACTGATTGTGGGAGATGTGACCAGCCTGATTATCGCGGGCTTCGCCTTTTATCATTGCCGCAACAAATACGGCCTCGGTATGGCGGCGCTTTTCTTTTTCGGTTCCATGATATTCGCCGGTCTCGAGGAAAACGAGTGGATTCTCCTGAGCGGCCGTGTGCTGGGCCACAAGAGCTATTTTTTCACAAGGGGCGGCTTATGGTTTCTGGAAATCCCTTTCTATACCTGTCTGGGCTGGTATTTCATCAGTTACTGCGCGTTCGAGATTTTCGAGGTTATCGGTTCCCGGTGGCCGAGAGTTTCCCGCGCGGCGGCAGCGGGAATCTTTGCCATGATGCTTGATTTTTTCTGCGACCCCCTGCTGGTCAACATCGGCGCGATTATGAATCCGCCTCTGCCTTACGGCCTGTGGATCTGGCAGAACGAAAACACGCTCCGTCTTTTCTCTATACCGATGATGAATTTTGTGGGCTGGGCTCTGCTGGTTTTCCTGTTTACGTATCTGTTCGGCTTCATCCTGGATAAAAAATTATCAGGGCAATATTCTCCCGCGAAAATGATCACAGTCTTTTTTCTGGCTTTCCCTGTCATGCTGCTTATCTGTTATGTATCTCTTAATTCTTTAGAGAACGTTTTTCAGAACCTGTGGAGCCACGTCAATATATTCCCTGTTGATTTTCCGGTAAAGTGAGGAAGTTTTAGTATGAAACCCGAGACCAAAAAGAAGATCGTATCCGTATTTCCGCTGATTCCTATTATCTATTTTTTATTGAATCTTTTTTCAATGTATTCTCTCCTCTGGCCGCGTTACCCGGATTCCCCTGTAATCTGGATAGGCATTGCCGTTTCAGTCATCGTGGCCGTTATCTCGGTTCTTTACCTTGTCCGGCTGCGTGATGAGGGGTGAACGTATATTTTCCCGAAAATGAATAACCGGTTTATTGACGGATACCGCCCTGATTCCGCCATCCCAGGAAACCGATCAAGGCCGCGATGGAAAGCATACCGCCCGTCATAATGGCTACGAACATAACCCCCTTGTTTGAAAGCACTGTCAGGGATTCAATACAGCCCACAGCGAAAATCGACGCGTAAATGATGCAGGGCAGGAAAAAATCACGGTTCCTTTCAACCAGAGAGGAGCGGTACATGAAATAGACGACACGGTAGGGAATGAAAATCATGATCGTTGTGAGAAGCCAGCCAAAATAGTTCTGTGTGGGAATTCCATAGAAAACAGACCCGGCGGGCAGATTTTGAACAGCCGTCCATACCCATGTACCTCTGGTGACCCAGAGGGGGTCAATAAGAACATCAAGCGCGGTCATGGCCATGGAATCCAGTATCGCGAACAGGAACGGCGCTGCCGGGCCGATATAATTTCTGCCGAACGCGGCATCAACCGTGATGGTCGAAACATACATAAACATGAACCATGACAGGGGAATAAGCCACGGAACCGTACCCAGCGCCTTGGGTCCCAGAACATCTCCGTAATGATACTCGCCGAAAATGATTCCTGTTTTCACCCCTGCATATTCCATAATGAAGGATATAATAAACGTCAGTACCGCAAGCACAATCACGCTTTTTCTGCCGATATAGATATCGCCGTGAAGCAGCGCGAAGCCTGTGAATATCGCGCCCATTATCATGTTATAATAGAAGGGAGATGTCATACCGGCAGCGTCCCACACGAAACACAGATAGGTCGAAAAAAGCACAAAAAAGAAGAGGGTGTATATGAGCTTTTTATTTTTCATGGAATTCTCCTGCCGGTATTTTTTGCATGCATTTATAAACACATCGAAGTGGATTGACAATTGCAGAAGAAATCAATATATTGTCATTTTCTGTCACGATACAAATAATGCTGAAGTAGAGAAATATGACTGATTCTATCCATCTGGTATCAAGCAAAACATTGCCCTATTACTGGCCTGTAAACGGAGTGGCCGTACTGGCAAACATCATGGAAAAGATGGGAGTAGATGCTGACACGCTTCTTGAAGGAAGCGGAATCCATCCGGACGATCTCGTCAATCCTGATTTTTTCATAACCCCGGAACAGGAACTCCTGATTCTGAAAAAAATACCTGCGTTAACGGAGGATTCGGAGATAGGTCTCATTATCGGGCGGCATTATCATATCGGCGTGCATGGAAAACTCGGTGCGGCGGCTTTGTGCAGCGATACGGTTCTTGATGCCTTAAAATTGTTTTTCAAATATTCTTTTCTTACATCGTCTTATTTGCGGTATGACCTGAAGGTGAAGGAAAATCTTATTTTCCTGAAAATTCAGGAACTGATCGACCTGAAAGACATCCGCGTTTTTGTCTGCGAAAGAGAGTTTGTTTCCATTCACCGGATGTCGGGCGATATCCTCGGGTCTCCTCTCGCTGTAAGGGAAATAAGGCTTGCTTATCCGAAGCCGGTATATGCATCCGCCTATCAGGATGTTTTCAATTGTCCGGTTCATTTTAATGCCCGTGAACACATGATTGTCTTTGACGGCAGGCTTCTGTTGCGGAAGCTGCCCATGTCCAACCCCCTCGCAAGGAAAATATACGAGAAGGAGTGCGAGCAACTCTACCTTCGCGTGAAAGCGCAGGAGACGGTAGCAGGCCGGGTGAGGCATAAGATCATGTTTCAAAGCAAGGGATTGCCGTCATTCGATCTGCTGGCCGGGAGTTTGAACATGTCGCTGTCTACCCTCAACCGCCGCTTAAAGGATGAGGGGACATCCTTTAAAAAAATAGTCGCGGAAATCCTCGGGAAAAAAGCGATTGATATGATTCAGACAACATACTATCCGATGCAACAAATCGCGTCCGAACTCGGGTACAGCGATCTGGCGAATTTCTATCGCGCCTTCAGGGGCTGGACAGGAAAGACTCCCGGTGACTACAGGAAAAAGAACTGACACCTTCCTTGTCTGTCAGGTCAAACACAGGCCGGAACATGATCACGATGCCGCAATCTCTTCTTCGTCATCCCGGCATAGGCTGGCGAAGTGACCTTGAGGTTAGATCCGGGAATATCAATAAAAACCCGATACAGACCGCCTCGCAATGACAAACAACATTTGTCATTGCCCTGCACCGGACCGGGCATTCCAGGGCTTATTTTTTTAAACAGAATTTCACGGCAGGCTTTTCTGTACGCGTAATTCTTCAAGGCGCTCAGCTGAATATTTTGCCCACGTTGTTGCGGGGAAATCGGCGATAATTTTCTTATAGATGAGGGCAGCTCCGGCATAGTTGTCCTGATTCCGTTCCGAATAAGCCAGATCGAAGTAAGCCTGCGGCGTCCAGAAGGAGCTTGGATACTCCTCCATGAATTTTCTGAATTCCGCGGATGCTTCCCTGAACTGATTCTGCCTGACCAGACACGTCGCGTAAAATATTCGTGCTTCACATCTTATCCCGGAGCCCGGGGAGGAGATATCCGCCGCTTTTTTGAATTTCGGCAGGGCTTTTTTGTAATTTCCCCGGTCGAAATCCGCCCGGGCATTCTGCAATAACATGCCGTTGTCGGGAATAATGAAATTAAGAGCGAAAACCGCCGCCGCGAGAATGAATGCGGCAACAAACGCGATAAGAAAGTTTCTTTTGGTTTTATCCGTCATCCGGTCCTCGATCATCATTTAATTTTCCTTCTCCAGAGGGGGAATGATACAGCTAAAAGAATTCCCGCTACGGTTAAAAACAGTCCCGCTTTCGAGGCGGGGCCCGGCTCGAAACTCAGGTGAATTTTATGCGAGGACGGGAAAATCATCATAAATGAGGGCGATGCAAGATATATCCGGTCGGCGCCTGTGGCTTTCCAGTTGGGATGATAGGACATCTTGATTAATAAAGGATGCCCGATTTTCGACGTTTCAATATCGATGGATTCGTTGGACACGGAGCTTTTCACAACCGGCATTTCGCCGTCCATGGGTATGGTTTCTATTTTATCCAGGCTGTTGACGGCCCTGCCGAATAATTTCAAGTCCTCCGCGTCGGCTTTTTCCCTGAAGGCCAGGAAAGTATCGTTGAATTTTTCTTTGGAAAACCAGACGTAGGAAATGTCCCGCCATTGATCGGTCAGGAATAGCGCCGGTTTATTGGCCAGAGGCATGACGTATTCGCCGTCATTGGTCGTGAGCCGGTAGATTTCATAATTTCCGGAGGTGTGTTCCAGCTTGAATTCGGGGAATTTCCTGATTTGCTCCTGCGCCTGCGGGGAACGCACCACAAAGTGCGACACATTGAACATTTTGAAATGATCGATGCCCCTTTTCAGGTTGAAGGTCGAATAAAAATAGTTCGGCAATGGATTGCAGGCGAGGTAGGACGTTTCCGATTCGATATAAAAAACAAACGGCGCGGAAATGGCTCCCAGCATATGAATGCCTTCCAGTGTGGGCCTTTTGGCGAAATAGGGAAGGGTTTCATACGTCCTGATGGAGCCCAGGGCTTCGTCCAGAGGGGTGTGTTCCCATTCCACCCGCGCACCCGGCGCGCTCTTCAGATATTGATTAATGCCGTTGAAAATGTCCCACGTGTTTTTACTTTCATAACCCGAATAATTCCATTTTATCCATGCACGCGCATTGTGCGTGCCGATGTCCGTCCAGAACGCGGTCAGCAGGAACAAAATCACGGGAAGCAGAAAACGCATTTTGATTTTATCGTTGATTCTGAAGATTAACGTGGCCGCGGCCAGTGTCAGCATCAACTGGAAGAAAGGCACGAACCGGATGTCGAGAATGTTGATGCGCGGACTGACAAAATAAAGAAAAGCGCACGCCAAAACGGCATAGATGAAATAGAGATTCCGTTTGTCCCTGAAGTTGGCGATAAACGCAATGACCGACAGGCCTGCAAACGGAATCAGGATTTTCGGAATGATTTCAAAAACGGAAAAGATGGTCCAGCGGACGGAATAGGACGTGACGTAGGGCAGATTGGCCAGAAGCGGCAATATCCAGAAGGCCATAAACAGAAAGCCCAGGGCGTACACAAAAAGCAGATAGAAGAAATTTTTCCTCAAATCATCTATGGCGAAAAACAGGCCGATTGTCAGGACGAAGATGAGGGCAAACGCATGGCAGAGTCCGATCAGGGCGATTAAACCGGCGTTGAGCAGCAGATATTTTTTTTCTTTGACCCCGGCATACAATGTTCCGAAAAAAAGCAGGGCAAGAGCCAGTCCGATGCCGTAGCAGAATTCACCGGCCAGAGTGCTGGAAATGTTGCCGCCCCACATCGAGTTTCCCTCATTGAACAGAAAAGGCAGAGTCAGGATTGCGGCGAATACGGGAATCGGGAAATCATATTTTAACGCCCGGAATGAAAAATAAGCGCAAAGCGGGAGCATGAAAATGCCGGTAACCGTCGCCAGTTTGAAGGCGACCTGAAGCGGCAAGACAATGCTTAAAAACACCGACCACAAAAACGGAAGCGGAAAATAATGGTAAAATAGGGGATAGCCCGCGTAATTGCCGGGGTCCCAGCCGGAAATTTTACCCTGCGGCAGCAGAACTTCCTTGAGGTAAACAGCGGCCGGATAATGCGAACCGGTGTCGCCGCCGTTGATGGTCGTCTTTAAAAAAAGCAGGCCCGGTTCGAAATAGGTGAGAAGGAATGCCGCAATCAGAACTAAAATGACCGCGTCAACAAGGTTTTCAGTTTTCGTTCTGGATGCCGGCATTATTTTCTTTTGAACTGCACCGCGATAAAAATTAAGGCCAGAAGAATCACCAGCGCGATGATGATGATATAATGCATCCCCAGAACCTCGCGTTTTGCCTCAATCTGAATGGTTCCGGTGGATATGACGGTCTGATGTTCGTCATTGTCGTCGAATTCTGTCACGGTAAACACCTGATACGTGCTTCCGGCAAGGGCGGAAAAATTTTTGACGGCAAACGATATTTCTTTGTCCGATTTCGGCGGCAGGCTGATTTCTTTTTCCTTTTCCTCCACCGTCAGTTCTCCGGGTGTGATCAGCCGTGTTTTGGCCTTAATCAAAGCGTCACCGGAATTTTTTAAGGCCAGAGTCACCTTGCCCTTTTTGGATATTTTAGCGGATTGAATCTGTCCTATCACGGTGGAAACGGATGCTTTGCCGATGTCGTAGGTCTGGCAGTTCAGGGCGGAAAAGGGATACTGATTGGCGTCGGTATAATGCATAATCAGAATCAGTGGATACAAACCCTTTTTGCTGGCGGTCAGTTTCAGTCTGCTCTCGGTTTTATAGGTTTCGTTCACACGCAGTTCCGGCATTTTGGGGGTCGTTATCTTTTGGTCTCCGGCAACAAGTTGGGCCTGGACATTGAAAGCCGATTCGTCGCCTTTGTTGGTCGTGGTTATGGAAACGGTCAAATCATTTCCTTCAACTTTCGAAGTCAGCGACGTGCTGAAATTGATGTAGGAAGCCTGGGCCTGTGAAACCCATGTGCACGATAATACGCAGAACACAAAAAATATTATTGGAATGCCCCGGCAACAACCCCGCCGATTTGAAATCCATCGAATGCTTTTTTCAGAAGTCATATATTGAACCGCCTTTTGAAAAGTATGCCATAATTTATATTATTTGACGTTACTTTGCAATGAAGAAGTGATGAAAATAGTTCTGCCCCGCATTTGTCTTTTTCATGACGGAAGACATTGACATCATTTTACCCCGATGGTAGAAAAAGGGCAATGAATACTGAAAAATCGCAGGTTACATACCGCAACAAATTTCTGCCCGACTTTTCATATATCTGCCTTTTCGCGCTGACCGCCGTTTACACGGTATTTTTCAGCATTCTTTCCATTGACCGGCACAACCGGCTGCAAACATCCTCTTTCGATCTGGGGATAAACGACCAGTCTATCTGGCAGTTCGCCCATTTTCACACGCCTTTCAATACGGTAAGGGGCCTCAACACTTTCGGCGATCATTTCACTTTAATCAATGCCATGACATCCCCCATCTACTGGTTTGCCGATGATGTCAGGATACTGCTGGTATTCCAGTCCCTTGTGTTTGCCGCGGGAGCAGTTCCCCTTTATTTTATCGCGAGGGAATATCTTAATCGTAAATATCTGCCGCTGATATTCTGTTTTTCCTATCTGATGTTTCCGGCGCTGCATTATGTAAATCTTGAAGATTATCACCCTGAGCTGTTTATCCCTTTTTTCCTGCTCACCGCCTTTTATTTCGTCATCAAAAAAAGGCAGTGGCCGTACCTGCTTTTTCTTTTTCTGACGCTGTCATGCAAGGAAGAGGTAGCCCTGACCACTTTTATGCTGGGCATTTATGTCTATTTCACGTTCGATAAGAAAGTCGGCATTTTCACTTGTTTGTTTTCTTTTGCCTGGTTTATGATGGTTGTCAATATCATCGGGCCGTATTACAACGGGCATGAATATCTGTATTCGGGACGCCTGTGGGCGAATTACGGCCAAAAACCGGTGGATATCTTCCTAAATTTCATCAATCCGGTGAAAATGTTTCCCGTCATTTTCAATCAGACAAACGGGAAATTCGTCTGGGAGCTTTTCGCACCGGTGGGTTTTCTTTCGTGGCTCAATCCTGCCACGATGGTTCTGGCGGCATCATTTTGGCTGAATCTCATCATTTCCTGGCCGTACGCCCATAATATCTATTACCATCATGTTATTCCCATTATTCCCATTGTTTTCATTTCGCTTGTCGCGGGCATAGCCCGTTACAAGGAGGAAAAAATCATTTTGACATTACTCATAACGGTGTTGATTGTTTCATCCCTCGCGTCAAACTGGTTTATTGCTCCCCATGATGCTTCGGTTAAAAATTACGGGCATATCATGAATAAAATCAGGGAATTCGGAAAACCCATGCCGAGGGAGACACAACTGCAAATGCTGATGGGCAAAATTCCGCCAAACGCGTCCGTCAGCGCTTCGTTTATGGTTGTTCCTCATTTGACTCACCGCGACAAAATATATGATTTTCCTAATCCCTTTAAATCAAGCAACTGGGGGAATGGAAAAGAGGAGCCGCCTCTGGAATACGTTGATTATCTCTTACTCAGCAATGAACATATGGGAGATTATAGTAAGGTTCTGCAACGCCTGCTTGACGGTAAAAAATATCGGACGGAATTAAGATCGAATTGTTTTACACTTTACCGTCGTGTAAAATGTCTGGAATGATTGCTTGCGGGATGATGACTTGTATATCGCGTACCGGAAAAAAGGCATTGAATGATGATTTTACGTCTGGCTGGAATTAAACTGGAACTGGATGAGGGCGAGGAGGTGCTTGCGGGCAAAGCTGCGGCAATTCTGGGTATTGCTCCGGGTGATATAGGCACTATTGAAATTATCAGAAAGGCAATTGACGCCCGCCGCCACAGACCGCCTCATTTTGTTTATGTCCTCAGAATCAAAGTTTCAAAAGATATAAAGCTGCCCTTAAAAATAACCGAAGGGATCAGCGTAAAAGAAGAAGAAAATGAGACGGTGACACCCCTGCTTACCCGAGCCAGAGCGCCCGGACTGCCGGTCGTCGTCATCGGCAGCGGCCCGGCCGGGCTTTTTGCCGCTTATTTACTTGGCCAAGGAAAGATTCCCGTCATCCTGCTGGAGCGGGGAACAAAGCTGGAAAAGCGCGTCAAAGACGTGCAGGCATTCTGGGAAAAGAGTGTTTTGAATCCCCAAAGCAACGTCCTTTTTGGCGAAGGGGGCGCGGGAACCTTTTCCGATGGAAAACTGACGAGCCGTACGGACAACCCTTATGCTTCATGGGTGAAAAATGTCCTTGTGGATATGGGGGCCGAGCGGGAAATCCTGACCGACGCCAAGCCGCATATCGGAACCGACCGGCTCAGGAAAGTGATTGTCAATTTGAGGAAAAAGCTCATTGAAACCGGATGCCGGATGGAATTTGACGCCTGCGTAACCGATTTTATCATCAGGGAAGGGGGGATTGCGGCATTAATCGTCAATGGAAAAGAAGAAATTGCCACCCATCATGTCATTCTGGCCATCGGCCAGAACGCCGATGATACCTACACGAAGCTTTATGAGCGCGGTGTTGCGCTGGAAGAAAAGCCTTTCGCGATGGGATTGCGCGCCGAACACCCGCAGGAACTCATTAATGCCATGCAATACGGCAAGTGGCACCGGCATCCGCAACTGCCGCCTGCGGAATATTTTGTAAAAGCGGCTCTCCCCGATTTAAACCGCTCCGTCTATACCTTTTGCATGTGTCCGGGAGGCACTGTCATCGGTTGCAGCGCGTCGGAGGGTTCCATCATAACCAACGGCATGAGTCATGCCAGCCGGGGGGGTAAATTTGCCAACAGCGCCATTGTCGTGAACGTATACGTGGATGATTTTTCTTTAGGCCTTCAGCCGCTCAGCGGTTTGAATTTCCGTCGGATATGGGAGCAAAAAGCCTTCGCGGCAGGGGGGGAGAATTATTATGCGCCTGCTCAGAATATGACGGATTTTCTCAAAGGCAAGTTCAGCTCCGGAATGGGTCGGACGAGTTTCCTGCCTGGCGTAAAATCAGCACAACTACATGATGTTATGCCTCAATTTGTAACCGATGCATTAAGGCAAGGTATCAGGGAATTTGACAATAAAATGAGCGGATTCATAACGGAAGAGTCCCATTTAATCGGTGTGGAAACAAGGACATCTTCGCCTGTGCGTATCTGCAGGGGGAAGGATGGTCAGAGTGTCAATATATGCGGACTGTATCCCTGCGGCGAGGGGGCAGGATACGCCGGCGGCATTATCAGCTCCGCCATCGACGGTATTAAAGCAGCCCGGAACCTGATGGAAAGTTTAGGAACGTAAAACGAGTGAATGAGGCGGCTTCATCAATCCCCAAACTTATTATTTCAGAACTTGCCCCTCCATTTTTTTATTTTTTCAAGCCAATTATTCTTTAATAATAATAATAAAAGATCAGGACGATAAGAATTATTATAACAATAATAATATCTTTATACTTTTCCCATGTTTGTGCCGACAGGCTCTTCTCCGGTTCCGGTATCGTGTCGGCAGGTTTCCCGCAAAATTTGCACGTGGTGGTTTCATCCCGAAGTTGCTTCCCACAATGGATACATTCTTTCATAATCACTCCTATATAGGTAAATCATGTGAAGCATAAAATTACTAAATAAGTTTTGTACTATAATTTATTTGATAAATCCAGAAAATCTGAAATAAATTTTCGGAAGGATACTCGACGCCGGGCTTGTTTTTATCATTCTGTGTCATTTCGCTTGAAGGCCTTTTCAAGCGCCCATTGATGGAACTGTCTGTTTCCGGAATATTCCGGCTCACACCTCAAGCCCGAACCGGCACCTAAGGTTTAAACAAAGCGGCTGTCGATAATAACATCGTCTCCGAGGCGCGACACCTTTTGAAAGGACAGTATTTTTGCCTTCTGCAAATCCCTGATATTAAGCTCGCCTACGGCTTCGATTCCCCTGCCGATGATTTTCGGCGCGATGACCGTTACCATGCGGCAGGCGAGATGATCCCTGATGACGGAGGTTATGATTCGTGACCCGCCTTCGATCAATATGGATGATATATTTCTTTTCGCAAGGACCCCGAATAATTTTTTCAAACTGACATTACCGTTTCTCTCAGCGCCAACCGAAACGACATCAATCCCCGACGCAATCATTTTTTTAAACCGGACATCGGAGGGCTTTTGGGTCGTGGCGATGAGCGTCGGGGCGACGGAAGCATTCAGGACTTTAGCCCCCGGTGAAATATTCAGGCCGGAATCCACAATAACACGCAGCGGATTTCTTCCGCGAACCAACCGCACAGTCAATTCAGGATTGTCTTTCTCCACCGTTCCGCTGCCTATCAGAATGGCGTCGTGCGTCGCCCTGAGCTTATGCGCGAATTTCAGGGAAGCCGGTGAGCTTATCCACTGGGAATTTCCCGTTGCCGTCGCTATGCGCCCGTCAAGGGTCTGCGCGTACTTTACGGTAATAAAAGGCAGACCTGTTTCCATATAATGAAAAAAAGTTTCATTGAGTTCGCGGCATTCTTTTGCCAGCACGCCCGTTTTGACTTCGACGCCGCAGTTCGTCAGAAAATCAATGCCCTGACAGGAAACAAGGGGATTGGAATCAACTGAGCCGATAACGACGCGGGCAATTTTATTTTGAATAATGGCTTTGACGCACGGCGGGGTTTTCCCTTCGTGACAGCAGGGCTCTAAAGTGACGTACAGTGTCGATCCTTTGACTTTATTTCCAGCTTTATGGATGGCGTTTATTTCGGCGTGATTTCCACCGAAGCGCTGATGGTAACCCTTGCCGATAATCCTGCCGTTTTTGACAATAACTGCTCCCACCATCGGATTGGGACTTACCCGGCCTTGACCCTTTCGGGCCAGCCCCAGAGCCAGTTTCATATAAGATTCATCGTTCATAATTTCCAATTACCTCATTACTTTTAAAATGCAAAGAAATTTATTGTCGTCCCGACTGAATAATGATAAAGAAAACGGCATTATTACCAGAAAAAATTTGAAAATAAAGGAGTCATGATGAAAGGAGTCGTCCTTGCGGGTGGATTGGGCAGCCGCCTGTTTCCCCTGACCAAAGTAACCAACAAGCATCTGCTTCCGGTTTATAACGAACCGATGATTTATTATCCCATCCGGATTCTGGTGAACGCCGGAATCGACGAGCTGTTAATCGTGACCGGCGGCAATAATGCCGGGGACTTTCTGCGGCTTCTGGAAAACGGAAAGGATTTCGGCCTGAAACACATCAATTATACCTATCAGCAGGGGGAGGGCGGCATTGCCGCGGCGCTCAGCCTCGCTGAATTTTTTGCCGATAACGATAAAATAGTCGTCGTATTAGGCGACAATATTATTGAAGGGAATATCAAGCTGGCCGTGGATAAATTCCGTGCGCAAAAGGAAGGCGCGCGCATCCTGCTCAAAGAAGTTCCTGATCCCCAGAGATTCGGTGTTCCCGTATTTAAGGGCGATAAAATTATCAGAGTGGAGGAAAAACCGAAAAATCCCGCGTCCAACTTTGCCGTCATCGGCATTTACATGTATGACTACAGGGTTTTTGAATTTATCCGTTCGCTGAAACCCTCACAGCGCGGTGAATTGGAGATCACCGACGTGAATAATTTTTATATCAACGATGGAAAGATGGAGTGGGATGTGCTCGACGGATGGTGGTCCGACGCCGGAACATTTGAATCATTACAGGCCGCCGGCAACATGGTGGCGAAAACGGGAGCGAATAAAAAATGATTGATGGCGTGAAAATAAAAAAACTGAAGGTTATTCCGGATGAACGCGGCAGGCTCATGGAAATCTTCCGCGCCGATGATGAATTTTTTGAAAAATTCGGCCAGGTCTATATGACCACCGCTTATCCGGGAGTTGTTAAAGCGTGGCATTATCACAAAATACAGTCGGATAATATGGCCGTCGTCAGGGGCATGATGAAAATCGTCCTTTATGACGGACGCAAGAAATCAAAAACCTCCGGTGAAATCAATGAAATATTCGCGGGCGTCCATAATCCCGTTCTGGTGCACATTCCGGCGCTGGTATTTCACGGCTTCAAGTGTATTTCCGAAGAAGAGGCGATCGTTATCAATACGCCTACGGAGGTTTATAATTACAAAGAACCTGACGAATACCGCCTGCCCGCGCACGGCGGAAAGATAAAATACGATTGGGGAAGAAAAGACGGGTAGCTGTGATGTAAAACGGCTATATATTTAATTCACTGCAATATTTCTTGACTTTATTGTACTTGTGCATTATAATATAGTCGAGCTTGAAAAAGGCAAACCGTTCTGAAAAGGCGGGACGCAAAGTTACTGGCCTAAGTCTTGGTTTAAGATAGGGTGGCAGAACCGCCGGGCAACTCATGTGTAGTAGTCCAGCTAACCGTACCCTTATTCAAAAACTCAAGACGAAATAAAGAGGCACATAGAATGTTTTTTATGAGCTGTTTAGCATTTGTTTTTGGCGCTGCGGTAGGCAGTTTCCTGAACGTTTGCATTTTCCGGATACCTTCAAAGACATCGATCATAAAGCCCGCATCGCGATGCCCTCATTGTCTTGTGCCGCTTCATTATTACGACAATATACCTGTACTGAGTTTTATCATTCTGCGGGGCAAGTGCCGGAATTGCAGCGGAAAGATTTCCTGGCGTTATCCGCTGGTGGAACTTCTTACAGCGGTTCTTGCCCTGATGTTATTTTTAAAGTTCGGTCTGACGATTGTTTTTTTCACTTATTTCGTTTTTTTCGCTGTTTTGATTATCATTACCTTCATTGACCTTGATCATCAGATCATTCCCGACGTTTTATCCCTGCCGGGAATCCCCGTCTTTTTTCTGGCCTCGGTTTTTCTTGTCGGTCTGCCCTGGAAGGATGCATTGCTGGGGGTGTTAATCGGAGGCGGCGTTCTTCTGGCCATTGCCCTTGGTTATGAGCTGATTACCAAACGGGAAGGAATGGGCGGCGGTGATATCAAGCTTTTGGCCATGATCGGAGGATTTCTGGGATGGAAATCGCTGCTGTTTGTTCTTTTGTTCAGTTCCTTACTGGGCGCAATTGTCGGTTTTACTTTGATAATTTTAAAAAATCAGGATATGAAATACGCAGTGCCCTTCGGGCCATTTTTGGCAGCCGGGGTGGTTGCCTATGTTTTCTTGGGAAAAGGAATTACAAATTTATTGTACGTTCGGTATTGAATGTTTTAAGGGTTAATTCATGACATTATTGAGTATTTTTCAAAAAGACAAAAATATAAAAGGTTTCAGCCTGGCTGAAATGATGGTGGTTCTGGCCATTGCCGGCATTCTGATAACGGTGGCCGCCTCGATGTTTTCCGATTACAGAAAAAATATCAAGATAAGGGAAGCGGCGACGATTTTTATGTCGGATATCAAGCTTTTTAAACAGAGAGCAGCCGCAGAGAATAAGCCATATAAATGTCAGTTTGATCCTGGGGATGACACTGTGTATGAAATAATGCTCTATAACAATACGACAAAGACCTCTTCTTCTCTTAATAAACCATGGAAAAGAAAACTGCATGATATATCAAATGATATCAGTTTTCGAAGAGTCAGCAGTACCGAGGCGGACAACGGCATTATTCTGCAGCCGAGAGGAACGGCCACAACCGGATTTGTGGTCCTGCAGAATGCTAAGAAAAAAATGAGAGTCGATATCAGTTCAACAGGAAGGATGACTATCAATCAAAATTATGTGGAATGAAAAAGGATTAACAATTTTAGAGTGTATTCTGGCGGTTTTCCTGACGACGGTAACCCTCATCAGCCTGGTTTCCATGCAGTCGCTTTCATGGACAAGCGCGGGTAAGTCCGATTATCTGGGACGCGCCCAGGGACTTTTGCAGGCGGAACTGGAAACCCGTGAAATTGAAATTATGACGGGAACGACAGCAGCCCTGACCGAAGTGAAGAGCTGCCGCTCCAAAGACGGCAAGATTATGACATGCGGAGCAACAGGCGTTACATTTACCGTCAGCACTTCCATAACGGATAACAGTGCGAATATTACCAATACCTATCTGCTCAGAACGGGAATCAAGTGGCCCGGAAGTAAAAACGGGATAAACAGCAGTATGCTGGTCTCGCGTCAGACGCAGTT
Source organism: uncultured Smithella sp. (assembly GCA_964394185.1). Lineage (GTDB taxonomy): Bacteria > Desulfobacterota > Syntrophia > Syntrophales > Smithellaceae > Smithella. The sequence continues at coordinate 2,128 of CAYMWM010000065.1, read as the reverse complement.
TTAGGAAGTGAACTTTTTATGAGAAACCTTATGAAAAACAGAGGTTTTACTTTAGTTGAACTCATGGTGGCCATGGCCATCGGACTGGCAATCCTGGGAGCCATTTACGCGTCGATTAATATAGCCCAGCGTTCTTCAGTCGGCGTCACGCGCAAAGTGGTGACTCAGCAGGACGCGAGGACTGTCCTCGATATTATGGCCATGGAAATCCGCATGGCGTCTTTTAACCCGTCCATGACACCCGATTTATGGACAATTCCCGTTCATGCCCCCCTGTGCGCAGGCCTTATATTGGTAAGGGCCAATAAGGGCATCCAGTCAATAGGGTCCAGCAGGCTTGCCATTGCCATGGATCTGGATAATTCCGGGGTAATCGCTGATTCAGACAATGAATACATTGTGTACCAGTACAACGATGCGGATACGATTACCCGGAATGTGAATTGCCAGGGAAGCGAGATTTTTCTGGGAGGAAACCTCGATTCGGGAACCCAGGTCAGAAATGCGGAGGCGGGAGTAAACCTTTTCCAGTATTATGACAAGGGCGGCAACCTGACAGCCTCCATACCGGATATCAGACGGATCAGGGTCACCATTGTTGCCGACACCAAAAATCCCTCCAATATGATACGCGACAGTGTTACCGGTAAAGCAAAAGCAACAAGAATGGTATATTCAACAGATATTTTGGTGAAAAATCATGTCCTATGTCCATAAAATCGGCAAAAAATATGCGGGGTCCGAAGGCGGCTTTGTTTTTCTGGTCGCTCTCATGGGCGTATTTATTTTAGTCGCCATCGGTTTTTTTGCCCTTTCCACGATTTCCGAGGAATTGATGATAAGTTCAAGGCTGGTGGGAGCGCGCAAGGCTTTATCGGCGGCGGAAGCAGGTGTTCACGCCGTTTGCTCGAACAGCAATTTTGTCGCCGTTCCCTCAACGCAGGTTGATCCGGCGAAAGATCCATCTGTATTTTACGAAGCCACGGCACCCAACGACACCGGGGGGACTGTGCATCTCCCCGGTTACAGTGCGGGTGATTTATCCAGAGTTTATCTGGTTGATGTAACCGGCAGGGATACCTCGTACAAGTCACAAGTGACAATCCAAATCGGATTGGCGGGTTTACCTGCACCGGGAGGCTTACAGCAGGGCAGAAATTAAAAATACGGATAAAATATAATCCGTCTCTTTAACAATCAGGGAGGTATAGATTATGATAAAAAAAATCTTTTTAATTCTTGTGCTTATCAGCCTGATGATTTCCTTTGCGCCTTCAGCCGGCGTATGGGCGGAAGAAGAGGAAGCGGCAGGCGATGAAACCGCCACCTTTACGAGCACCAATTCTCCGGACGCTTTGATTATCATGGATTTATCCGGCAGCATGGACTTCAATCCTGCCGGCGGTGATTATAAATATGGCAGCAGTTCGTCGTGCGTTCCCGACACGGTAAACTGTGTATGCACGCATTAATTAAATTGCGGATTATTGAGTTTTAACATTCTCTTAAATTTAAGGAGAGGCCGTTATGATAAGTATAAAAAAAATCTCCATGCCGGGTGCTGGCGTTAAAAGAATTTATAAAGGAAGCAGGATTTTAATTGTATCTTTCCTGCTGCTGACGGCATTTGCCTGCATGGCTCATGCCGATCCGAACTTTACCATATGGCAGACCTCCGGAAGAATTAATGACGATGCAAGGGTGTGCCGGTCATATGAATCAGATACCCAGCTTTGCGGATACACATGGAAATGCGGTTACTGGGGTTGCAGTTGGGACAATGATTGTTACGGCGGATGCCGGTGGTCGGCCTCCGGCCTGCCCAGCGGTCTTTCCCTGAACACGGTCAGCGGCGGAGATTGCGTTGAAATAGAGGGAAGGCCGGCAGTCACGGCAGGAACGTATTATTTTTCTGTCACCGTTGCAGACGGCTTCGGCAGATCTTCCACGGGAAGCTACAATCTTGTTGTCAATACGTCTTGGGATTCTTCGTGTCTCGGGTCCACCTCGACCACAGTGACTACCACCACGACCACCACCACGACGACCACGACCACCACGACCACCACGATAATCACCACGACGACCACCACCACGACCGCCTCGACAACCACCACGGTTCCATGCG
>CAYMWM010000064.1:18526-18844 GCA_964394185.1 uncultured Smithella sp. | reverse complement strand
CGCTGCAAAATGATTTCCAAAACACAGGGGCTGAAAGAATTGACTCCCGGCGCCATTACCTATTGTGTTTTAAGCCGTTGCTGTACCAATGAACCCAAAAGACTTTTATCGGCTTCTGTCGGCTGCGCCATCCCGGCCGACAAATCATCTTACGGTTACATCAGTGAGCATCACGCTTATGGGCAGAACGAAAAACAGACCGGAGATTATGCGGAAGATCTGGCGGCGGCCATGCTGGCTTCCACTCTGGGCATTGATTTTAATGTTGATGAAAGTTGGGATGAGAAAAAAGAAATCTTTAAAATCAGCGGGAAAATA
>CAYMWM010000064.1:18223-18516 GCA_964394185.1 uncultured Smithella sp. | reverse complement strand
CACTCAATGTCACCCAATCCACAATTTGCAGAGATAATAAATTTACCACAGTCATAGCCGTGGCCGTGTTTATTTTTTAAATGATTTAACGGTAAAATAAATGATGCATGAGGAATCAGAAACTCTTTTTTTCTTCACGGATGGTACTGTACTATGTCGCAAAATGATAATCGGGATTATGATAAAAGAGAAATACCATCTTTGAAAATACATGATGTCGGCGGCGCCCAATTACCCTATCTTTATTATAAAGGTGAAGCTCCGCAGATACTCTTTGCCCACGCCACCGGTTT
>CAYMWM010000064.1:0-18213 GCA_964394185.1 uncultured Smithella sp. | reverse complement strand
TTGCCCTGGCTGTGGCATCCCATCATAGAGGATTTAATACCGCAAAAACAGGCCTGGGTACCCTATATCTGTAATTACCGTGATTGCGATCCTGAAAAGGGAGGTCTTCCCTGGGATGTTATCGCCAGAGACATCATCAGCTTTTGCAGTTCGCTAAATATCAGTAATAATCTGGCCGTCGGGCACTCGATGGGCGCTACTGTGCTCACGATAGCCTCCGCCTTATTCGGACTGCACCCCCGTGGTATGATTTTGATTGAGCCGATTTTCCTGCCGGAAGAATTTTACACCCTAGACATCCAACTCAAAGATCATCCACTCGCCTCTCAGTCGATAAAAAGAAAGAACCGCTGGAAAGATGAAAATGAAGCTCTGGATTATCTGAAATCAAAATCGCTCTTTGCGGGGTGGGATGAACAGATGCTTCAGTTTTATTTAAAATACGGCATGGAAAAGCAGCAGGCGGGAGATTTAAAACTGGCATGCGCCCCCAGAAGTGAAGCTGCGCTGTTTATGGGAGGTAAAAGTACCAACCCGTGGCCGCTCCTTGAAAAGCTGACCTGTCCGGTTCTGATTCTCGAAGGAGAAAAAAGCACCAATAAAGACTTTGTTGATTTGCATCGCGCGGTTTCTCTTCTGACCGATGGAAGATACAAATCCATTTCTGAAGCCGGTCATTTGATTCCCATGCAAAAACCGAAAGAAATAGCTAAAATCATAAAAGAATTTATAGCTGAAGTCTTTTAAGAAACCATTGACGAATTTCAATAAATATGTAAACTTTCCTTTTTAAGAACTCTAAGAAAAATCACCAAGGGGAAACAAGTTAATGGCCTTGACTGAAAATAATCAGTGCGGTCCTGAAGGCGAAGAAAAGCAATCGTCGGACATATTCCTGATACAAAAGGTCAATTCTATCGGGGAGGCGGTAATTGACTGGATTAATGTTTTAGGAAGGGCAACGATTTTTCTCGCCAAGGCTCTCTGGAACGCCTTAAAACCCAAGCAGTTTCCCAAGGTTTTGCATCAGGTTTATTATATCGGAGCAAGATCCATGACCATTATCATGCTGGTCAGTGTTTTTACCGGCATGGTTCTTGGCTTGCAGTCTTATCATGCCCTTGTTAAGTTTGGAGCACAGGGCGCTGTCGGCTCCCTGGTATCCCTTTCTCTGATTATGGAATTGGGACCGGTGCTCACGGCCATCATGATTACAGCCAGAGCAGGATCTGCCATAACGGCGGAAATCGGCATTCAGCGTATTTCCGAGCAGATCGATGCATTGGATACCATGCGCATCAATCCGCGGCGGTTTCTTGTCAGCCCCAAAATTACCGCTGCAATTATCAGTTTCCCCTTGCTTACGGCAATGTTTGATCTCATCGGTATCATCGGCGGATATATTTCCGGCGTTATGCTGCTGGGTTTGAATGGGGGTGTCTATGTTCATAGCATTCAGACCTATGTTGTGATGAGTGATATTGCCAACGGTTTTGTTAAATCGATTGTTTTTGCGGTGATTGTCTCCACCGTTTGTTGCTACCAGGGATATTTTGCTCATATGCGCAAGGACAGTCATGGCGCTCAGGCCGTCGGTCTGGCGACGACCTCTGCTGTTGTTACTTCCTGTGTGTTGATTCTGGTGTCGGATTATGTGGTGACTTCACTGCTTATATAGAAACTTATGGAAACTCCTCTGATTGAATTTAAAAATGTTACCAAGTGCTTCGGCAAACACACCGTGCTGGACCGTGTTAATTTGCAGATATACGAGGGACATGTCACCACGATCATAGGCCTGAGCGGATCAGGCAAGAGTGTTTTACTCAAGCATATCATCGGTCTTCTGACTCCCGATGAAGGGAACATTCTCTTCCACGGCAAACCTTTAAGTGAGATGAAGAAACCGGAGAAAGCCTCTTCCCAACACCGGATAAGTTACATGTTTCAGGGTAATGCTTTGTTTGATTCCATGACAATCTACGATAATATCGCATTGCCCCTGCGGGAAACCACCAATTTGAAAAAAACGGAAATTGACCGCATGGTTATGGCCAGAATTGAGCAGACGGAACTTACCGAGGCGGCTCACCGGTTTCCTTCGGAACTATCCGGAGGCATGCAGAAAAGGGCGGCTCTGGCGCGTGCTCTGATTACCGATCCTCAGATAGTTTTATTTGATGAACCGACAACCGGTCAGGATCCCGTCCGAAAAAATGCCATTCTGAGTATGATAGCCCAGTATCAGAGAAAATTAAATTTTACCGCTGTACTTGTCAGCCATGAAATACCCGATGTCTTTTTCATCTCCAACCGGATTCTCGCCCTCTATGACAAAACCATCGTTTTTCAGGGGACTCCGGAAGAACTGGGGAATTTTGACCATCCTTTCAATGATGAAGTTATACGTAGTCTTGAAGGACTTCAGAGAGAACTCACGGGTCTTTATTCCCGGCGGCAGTTTAAGATGCTGCATCACGCTCAGTTAAAGAGCAGGAAATCAGGAGAAAGTTATTGTGTCGGCGTAATTAATCTGTCGGATATGGAGCCTATTATTTCAAATCTGGGTTATGATGCAGCGCAGGAAATCATTCACGCCATAGGTGTGTATGTCGATAAACACTTTGGCGCTGTTGGTGGATTTTCAACACGTCGTAAATCCAATGAATTTGTGACGATGCTTCCCTTTTCGGATATTGCTGAAACAGAAAATATTTTGGATGACTTTATTAGTGATTTTCAGAAGCAGGGGGTAAGCAACATTTGGACTATAGTCAGGAATCATGCCCCTTCGGGGAAGTGCGTTGATATTGTCATTTTGGCGGGAATTGCCCAGGGACAAACTGGCGACGAAATAGATTCTAATATTGAGTTGGCCAAATCTCAACAAAAAGAAATTGGACGGCTGCGATGCACCGTAGAGGAGTAAACAAATGAAAAAATACAAGATGGAAACAATAGTCGGCATCTTCGTCATTTTCGGGCTGCTCTGTGTCGGATATATGACCGTTAAATTAGGAAAAGTAGAGGTCTTTGGTAATAATTTTTACACCCTTTTTGCCAATTTCACAACGGTGACAGGCCTGAGAATCGGTTCTCCGGTGAATATTTTGGGTATCGGGGTCGGGAGAGTGGAACGAATTACCATTGATCAGGAAAACCTCAAAGCGGTTGTGGAATTAAAAGTTAAAAAAGGTATCAAAATTTATGATGATGCCATAGCCTCCATTAAGACGGAAGGACTCATTGGCGATAAGTATCTCAGCATCGACCCGGGCGGCGGCGGCAATCTGCTTGGTGACAGGGGTGTCATCATCGATACACAGGCGGCTGTGGACATAGAATCTCTTATCAGTAAATATGCTTTTGGTGACATTAAAAAGGCAGAAGTTAAAAAGGAACAGAAATAAGTTACAGGAGGCCCAAACAATGAAAAAACTATTTATCGTATGGAGTATATTGATTATTTTGGCATTTTCCGTGCCGGTGTATGCCGGAGTGCCGATGACGACGGCTGAAAACGCCGTCAATAAAGTCCTCGATGTGTTGCGGGATCCCAAGCTGAAAAGCCCGGCATCCAAGGAAATAAAGAAAGAAAAGCTGCGGATTATCTACAAAGATATGTTTGATGAAATTGAATTTTCCAAACGCACACTGGTTCGCAACTGGAACAAATTCAGTCCGGCTCAGCGTACCGAATTTGTAAATCTCTTTGAACAGGTCCTTGAAAATTCTTATGCTGATAAAATACTGGATTATACCAACGAAAGAGTTGTGTTCTATAAAGAAAACAAGCTTTCTGATACTCAGTTTGAGGTTCAGTCGAAAATTATTACCGCCTCCAAGGAAATCCCAATTTTTTACCGGATGATTTTAAAAGACGGTAAATGGAAAGTATACGACGTTGTTGTAGAAAATGTAAGCCTGGTTCAGAACTACCGTACGCAATTCAACGATATACTTGCAAAAGATAAACCTGAAAAACTGCTGGAGACTTTGCGAAAAAAGGTAAAGGCGCAATAGGCATTTCGGCTCGGTATAGATAGTGCAGTTGATGTAACAACGCTGGAAATTTTAAATATAATTGTATTTTTTTGTATTCGTGAGGCTCAAATTTTAAAAGAGAAACGCATTACAATTTGCCAGTCGATTAATCCCGTTAAAAATGGAAAAGTGAACTCCCACGAGCGGGCTTTGAGGAAAATTTTCCAATGCCCGCTTTATGGTTTTATCCCCTTCATCGTATGGATGGTTTTTTTAATGGCGGGATTTGCCCATGGTGAATCGGCAGGTTCCGAAGTTTCTCTGCAGGAGATGCCTTCTTCTCAACAGGATTTGTCGGTTTCAGGCGAGGACGTAGATCCATCCGGTCCCATGCAGACGAAACCGGTGCATAATTTGGTTGATGAAATAAATGATGAATACAGAGAAGATGAAATACAGGAAGAATACACGGTTGATAATACTATTAAAGATGAGAAGATAGACCTCGCCGATCCCCTAGAGCCCGTAAACAGGATTGTGCATCAGTTTAACGACAAACTGTATTTCTGGGCGCTCAAACCGGTCGCCAAAGGGTATCAAGCCGTCATTCCCGAACCGGCTCGCATCAGCGTAAAAAATTTCTTTTCCAATCTTGCCTTTCCTGCACGATTTCTGAGTTGTCTGCTTCAGTCTGATTTCAGCGGCGCGGCCACAGAAGCCGGACGTTTCACAATAAATACCATCTGGGGTATCGGTGGGTTTCTGGATCCTTCTTCCAGCGGGGAACTGAAGCTTCAGAAACAGGATACCGATCTGGGGCAGACGCTGGGGGTCTGGGGTGTTGGTCAGGGTTTTTATATTGTATGGCCTGTATTGGGTCCTTCCAGCCCACGGGACACAGTGAGCATCGCCGGTGATTATTTTCTTTATCCTCCCTCCTACATTTCTCCTTGGTATGACTGGCTGGCAGTCCGAACGTATGAGGAGGTTAATTCCACATCCCTGAGAATTGGTGATTACGAAGCGCTCAAAGACGCGGCCATTGATCCCTACATTGCTTTTCGCGACGCCTATGCTCAATACCGCTATAAAAAAATAAAGGCCAGAAAAGCAAAAGTGTCAGCATCCATGCCGGCTGTGGAGCAAGCCCCGTCTGCCAACGCCAGATTGCCGGAGGAAATAAAATGAAAAGCAAACTCTCGGCAAAAACATTTCCGGTCATCGTGCTGACAATGGTTTTTGTTATTATGGCAAGTCCTGTAGCAATGGCGGCGGGATTGTTCGGTGCGCCGCAAACTGTTTCCAGACCGGAGGGAGGATTGAACACGGCCATCGGCTACCGCTATCATCAAGATGTGTTCGAAAATGATATGGTTTATAAAATCAGACAGAATGAAATTTATTCCCACGCCGCTTACAGTGCGAAAAATATCTGGGAAGTATACGCCAGAATCGGAGTCGCGGATATTAAAATAATTGACATTTTCAGATCTACTGACTATGACATAGGTACCGGTGAAAACAATTTCGACGAGAACTGGAAATTTTCCGGAACTTTAGGCGCAAAGGTTTATCATCCGATAAATCAAATATTCGGAGTGGGCGCTTTTGTTCAGGGAACATATTATTTCAGCGATTTTAATGATAAAGTTTCAGGAACCAATCTCGGCGAACCTTTTACTACTTATCTTAAAGTGAAAAATCTTTGGGATATAAATTTCGGTGCTGGATTTCAGGCGACACTGCCGTGCGGCACAAGGTTATATGCGGGGCCGTATATATCTTATTCGGAGGCGGAAATGTCTTCTTCCTCTGATACAACCGGTTCGGGATATGTTACGGATGATTCTTCTGTGAAGAGCAAGTCATTTGCCGGTGGGTATGCGGGAGCGGATATACCACTGATCAAAGGGTTCCGTTTGAATATTGAGGGACAATTTGCGGATGAATTTTCTGCCGGTGCCGCCGTAAGCTATACATATTAATTATAATTCCATTTGCCGCCACGATATAAAAGCAAGCAGCAAAAAAATATAAAAAAATTGCCGGGTGAATATGAACGGGGAGAAAGAAAACTTTTTTCAGGTACGGGACCTTACTAAAATTTACAAAATGGGAGAAGTGGAGGTGCGCGCTCTACGCGGTGTCAATCTGGAACTCTATGCCGGTGAACTGGTTGTTTTACTCGGACCTTCGGGAAGTGGTAAATCAACTCTGTTGAATATTATGGGCGGTTTGGATACGGCAAGCGGAGGATTTGTTTCATACAGAGGCAAAGATTTAACCCAAGCGACGGAAAAAGAACTGACGGAATATCGCCGTTATCATGTCGGATTTGTTTTTCAGTTTTACAATCTCATTTCCAGCCTTACAGCACGGGAAAATGTTTCTGTTGTAACGGAAATTGCCGTCAATCCCATGAAACCGGAGGCAGCCCTCGACATTGTCGGACTGAATGAAAGACTTGATCATTTTCCTGCCCAGCTCTCCGGCGGTGAGCAGCAGCGAGTGGCCATCGCCCGCGCCATTTCCAAAAATCCAGCGGTGCTTCTTTGTGACGAACCTACCGGTGCGCTTGATTCCAAAACAGGAATTGTTGTGTTGCAGGCGCTGGAACGCATCAATCGAGAACTTGGAACAGCAACAGCCATCATTACCCATAATGTGGATATTGCCGGTATGGCCAACCGTGTCATTCATTTAAGCAATGGCAAGATTGCAGAAGTGACGACAAACAAGGTGAAAAAATCGGCAAGCGATCTTCAGTGGTGAGCCAGCAAAAGGATTCCTAGAAAAAAGGTTTTTTGGGAAATTGATTTCCTCAAATCATTTTTTTTGCTGATGTTATACGAGATCGTTTTAACCAGTTGGCAAATATAATTAAATCATCGTGGTGAACGGGTGAAGGCACTTAATAAAAAACTTCTGAGAGAACTGTGGCTGATGAAAGGCCAGGTCTTTGCCATCACACTGGTTGTCCTTAGCGGTACGGCAACCTTCATCATGTTTATCAGTACCATTAATTCCCTTGACTACACCCGAAATAAATTTTATCGGGATTACAATTTTTCTGAAGTTTTTGTCAATTTAAAACGGGCGCCGGAAAGTCTAAAAGAGAAAATAAAAAATATTGAAGGGGTTAATCAGCTGGAAACCCGTGTTTCTGCGCAGGCCAAGTTGGACATTAAGGGATGTTCCGAATCCATTACCGGCAAGATCGTTTCCATTCCTGACGTCGGCGAACCATTGATGAATCAACTTTATATCAGGCAGGGTAGGCTTGTTGATCCCACCAAGGATGATGAAGTCGTTATTAATGAAACCTTTGCCCAGGCACACCGCCTTAATCCCGGTGATCAATTTGCAGCGGTTATCAACGGTAAATGGAAGAAACTTACGATTACAGGCATTGCGCTTTCTCCTGAATTTATTTTGCTTTTGAAAGCCGGAGCCGCCAGTCCTGATTTCAAACGCTACGGCGTTATGTGGATGAGCCGCAAGGCGATCAGTAAAGCTTATGATATGGAAGGCGCGTTTAATGATGTTGTGCTGACGCTCAATGCCGGTGCCAACATAAACAATGTTCTTCGGGATCTGGACAATGTTCTAAAAAACTACGGTGGATTTGGTGCATATGGACGTAAGGATCAAATATCTCACCGGCTTTTAAACGAGGAATTCAAACAATTGCGGATGAGTTCAAAAATATTTCCTACGATTTTCATTTGTGTAGCCGCTTTTTTACTGAATGTTGTCATGAGCAGAACCATCAACACGCAACGGGAACAGATCGCCATCCTCAAAGCGTTTGGTTACACCAATATGGATGTAGGACTCCATTATGCAAAATTCGTTATTTGCATCATGTCTTTTGGTCTGGCGGCAGGTATTGGCGTTGGCATTTGGCTGGGACATGTCCTGGGAGATCTTTACATGGAAACCTATCGATTCCCCACTTATATTTACATATTACATCCCAGCGTTGTTTTGTTGGCTGTTTTCATCAGTATTGCGTCGGCTCTTGCCGGAACCATGCATTCGCTCTGGATGGCCGCTAAACAGTCGCCGGCTGAAGCCATGCGGCCTGAAGCCCCGGTGAAATATAAAATTTCATTTATCGAGAAAACAGCGATTGGTCGAAAGCTTACACAGCCCTCACGGATTATCGTCCGCAATATTTCGAGAAAACCGGTACGGGCGTTCCTTTCCATGATTGGAATAGCCGTCGCCTGCTCTACCATGATCGCCAGCGGATTTTTTCAGGATTCCGTTGATTCCATGGTGCATGTGCAATTTGTTCTTTCGCAGAAAGAGGATATGACCGTGAGCTTTATCGAAACGACTTCTTACAGGGCGATATATGAACTCAAAGAAATGCAGGGAGTCCATGACGGGGAAGCTTTTCGGGTTGTTCCGGTAAAATTTAAATTCGGTCACCGCGTTTATAAAACCGTGCTTAACGGAATAGAGCCGAACAGCCGCCTGACTTTATTATTGGACAAAAAAAAGAAGGAGATTCCTCTTCCGCCTTCCGGTATCCTGTTAACCGACAAGCTGGCTGAAATTCTCGGCGTAAAGGTTGGCGATATGCTGACGGTCGAGGTGCTGGAGGGGTCAAAAACCGTTCGTCAGGTTCCTGTTGTCGCTCTGGCTAAGCAATATCTGGGTGTTATGGGCTACATGAATCTCAATGCGTTGAACCGTTTGATGAATGAGGGTGACGCTATCTCCGGCGCTTATCTTGTTACAGATGAGAAGTACAGAGATAAGCTCTTTCGGTCATTTGTGGAAATGCCGCGGATTTCAGAAATTGTCGTCAGAAATAATGAGATTCGCAATTTCTACGATATCATGGCCAAAGCAATACTCTTTTTTACTTTTATCGCGACCATCATGGCGTGTTCCATTGCTTTCGGCGTTGTCTATAATAGTGCGAGAATATCTTTATCCGAACGCAGCAGGGAATTATCCTCGCTCCGCGTTCTGGGATATACGCGCGGGGAAATATCGTATATTCTTCTGGGAGAGCTGGCGCTGATTACATTTGCCGCCATTCCTATCGGATTTGTCATCGGATACTGTCTTTGCTTATATATTGCGGAGGCTATGGCATCCGATCTTTACCGCGTATCGATGGTTATAGAGTTAAAGACTTATACCATGGCAGCAACGGTGGTTCTTGTTTCTGCAGCCATATCGGGTTTGATTGTGCGCTATAAGCTTGATCATCTTGATTTGGTGGAAGTTCTGAAAACGAAAGAGTAAGATGACAGCCGCTTCATTGTTGTTGTCATCTTTCTCGATGAATAGACCGGCGGGCCTGGTGTTAATCATATGACTGGGGCTTATGTTGCCGGTCCCTTGGTTAATCAGATGGTTTGATAACGCGAAGAAAACTAGAGTTTCATGGCTGCTGCGTTATACTTTAAAATTGAAATGGTATATGATAAAATAAAAAACACAAAGTCAGGACGGGAGTATTTATGAACGGTATGTCACGTAGGAAAATATTGATCATCAGCGTTGCTATTGCAGTGGTCTTGATTCTTATTTATGGTTTTCTTCCTAAAACCCGGGAAGTTGATATTGTCCCGGTTGTTCGGGGGCCGCTTCATGTTACGATAGAAGAAGAGGGGCGCACCCGTCTGAAAGAACGTTTTACCATTTCCGCACCTACAGCCGGATACATGAGGCGCATTAATGTCAAGGTCGGGGATTCCGTGAGGAAAGGGCAGATTATCGCAGTTCTGGAACCTCTGCATTCTCAGGCTCTTGATCCCCGCAGTCGTGCGACGGCACAAGCGTCTGTTACGTCCGCTGAAGCCTCCCTCAGGGCTGCTCAGGAAAGAGAACGGGTGGCAACGGCTGATGCCGATTATCTTGAACAAAGAAGAGACAGATTAAAGGCTCTTTTCGATAAAAATTCCATATCCAAAGATCAGTTTGATCAGATCAATTCCGAAGCGCGCAAGGCCCGTGCTCTCCAGCTTTCGGCTGTTGCGGAAGTTAATCTTGCCAGATCCGAACTGGAACGGGCGAAAATAAATCTGCAAAATTTTTCCACCGTTAACAGAGGCGATATGGATAATGCCATTGCCGTGCCTTCCCCTGTGAGCGGTACTGCTTTCCGGGTTTATCGAGAAAGCGAAGGTGCTGTTAATATGGGTGAACCATTGATCGATCTTGGCGATTCCCGTGACCTGGAAGTCCGCGCGGAACTGCTTTCTTCGGATGCGGTCAGGATTAAAAAAGGAACAAAAGTATTGTTCAAGCGCTGGGGTAATGATGAACCTCTGGCAGGGAAGGTGCGGCTTGTCGAACCGGCGGGATTTACGAAGATATCCAGCCTGGGAGTGGAAGAACAGAGAGTTTTGGTGATTGCGGATATTACGTCGCCACCGGATCAATGGAGAGTTTTGGGAGATGGATTCCGCATGGAAGCGCACTTTGTTGTATGGGAAGGGGAAAGTATTCTCCAGATTCCTTCAAGCGCGCTTTTCCGTTCGGGAGATAAATGGACTGTCTTTGTTGAGAAAGGCGGGAGGGCGCGTAAGCATATCGTCGAAGTCGGCCAGAGAAACGGACTGGCAGCGCAAATCATTTCCGGATTAAACGAAAAAGAAAAAGTGCTTGCCTATCCGGACGATACTATTAGCGAAGGTACAAAAGTCAGACAAAGAAAATAAGGGGGGCCGAATGAAGATATTCATTATCGTGGGCATGCCGGCAGCAGGTAAAAACATTGCCAGGCTTTATGCGGGATCAAGGGATATGGCCTATTATTCCACCGGCGATATTGTGCGGGCTGAGGTCAAGATGCGCGGACTGGAGGTGGACGCCGAGACGACTTCTGAAGTGTCCGATGAACTGAGAGGCGAGGACGGTATGGGAGTGACCAGGCTTGCCCTGGAGGAAATTCTTAAAACCGGTGCTGAAGCAGGTTTTCTTGAAGGAATGCGGTCATGGCAGGAAATTGAACTCATTCGAGAAAAGGCCGAGGGTGTGGTGATTGCTATTCTGGCGCCAAAAAGTTTAAGATTGGAGCGCGTTTGCTCCAGGGGCAGAGATGATGATTCTCCTGTTAATTTCGATGAACGCGACCATCGCGAAATTGGTTATGGCACAGCCATTCCCATTGCATTGGCTGATGCCTATATTTTAAATACCGCATCGTTGGATGAAGCCATAGGTCAACTCGATGTGATTGTCAGGCTGGAAATTAGCGATTATTAAAAAAAATAATTTTGCACGCAGGGCTGTAAATTATAGGAGGGATATATGAAAATAACCGCGTTTGAACTTTATCATGTGTCGATACCTCTCAAAACGCCATTTTGGCCATCATGGATTCCAGGCTATCCGCAGACACACAACAACTTCACGCTGATAAAAATAATGACCGATGAAGGAATAACCGGTTATTCGGCTGGTCCCGCCCAGCGAAGAGAAAGAGCCGGTCTCGGCGATATTCTTAGTAATTTTCTGATAGACGCTGATCCAACCAACATCCCGCTGATGCAATCATATCTTAAGCAGGTATCATTTTACGGCTGGCGCAATTTCTGGATAGAGCCCGCGTGCTGGGATATTATCGGGAAAGCCGAAGGGAAACCGGTCTATGAACTCCTGGGGGGCCATGCTCATCCGATTGATGTTTATCTTTCGACGGGTGAAATGCATGAACCTGAACGGAGAGTCGAAGAACTTCTGGCAAAGAAGGCATATGGCTTTAAGACGGCAAAACTCAGGATAAAAAATGTCACATTGCAAGAGGATATCCGCCATGTTGAAGTCATTAGCAAGGGTATTGGACAAAGTCTGGCGCTGGGTGTGGATGTGAATCAGGGATGGCTGGTGTCTGCTGCAAGGAAAATTCCTGCATGGGATATTAATCGCGCGATGGTGTTTGCCGATGTGTGTCATCAAAACGGGATCAAATGGCTGGAAGAACCCCTGGATTCGCGTGACTATGACGCCAATGCCGCACTTAAGCGCGTTTCCAAAGTGAAAATATCCGGTGCGGAACTCAATTACGGCTGGGATGAGATTAAAATAATGCTGGAGAAGGATTGCTTTGACGTTTATCAGCCTGATGCAACACTTGCCGGCGGAATATTCCAAAGCATGCAGGTTATTGAAGAGTGTAAAAAAAGAGACAGGATATTCAGCCCGCACACATGGACCAACGGCATTGGTTTTTATATAAACTGGAATCTCAAACTTGTCGCGCCGCCAAGCGAATTTCCTCTGGAGTATCCGCTGGAAGAGCCCTCCTGGATTCCGGAGTTTCGCGACGGTATCATTGAACTGATTAAACCTGATTCCGAAGGACGCCTTCAGCCGTTCACCCGTCCCGGTCTTGGTTTCGAAATAGATGAGGGACTGCTTGGAAAATACGGACGACGATATGCAAAATACAACAAATTCAGACTTGCCCTGAAGCTGGTGAATGAAAAAGGTGTCAGGCTTGCTATGAAGCTCAAGGATGAAAAGGAAAAGCTTCACAAGCAGGAGGCCGCCGATAAAAGACACTATAAGGATCTTTTTAAATAATAGGTATGCCGGATGTTATCATGGAAATCTCTGTCTATGATTATGCAGCCTTTTTCTTAAGTAAACATTAACATATTGAGACATTTTTAACTAATTATTGTATGGTTTTTTATTGATCAAAAAAAATTTAGTTTATGTCATAGTTATCATTCTAATTATTGCTTCATTAGCCGTCTTCGGGCGGATAGCGGGCAATGACTTTATTAACTATGACGACAACAGTTATATTACGGGCAATGGTTATATCAAAGCGGGCGTTACCTTAGAGAACATCAAATGGGCATTTACATCCGTTGTGTCCGGCAACTGGCATCCGCTGACCTTGCTTTCCCATATACTGGATTGGAACCTGTTCGGAGCAAAAGCATCCGGCCATCATGTTGTCAGTCTATTCCTGCATATCGGCGCCGTTATCTTTTTGTTTCTCTTTTTACATAAAACGACAAACAACCTTTGGCCTGCGGCTTTTGCCGCCGCATTTTTCGCCCTGCATCCCCTGCGGGTGGAATCGGTAGCCTGGGCGGCAGAACGAAAAGATGTCCTGAGTATGTTTTTCGGAATGGCCTCTTTGTGGGCCTATGCTTTCTATGTCGAAACACCAAAGCTATCAAAATATCTGCTGAGTTTAATGCTGTTTGCCCTGGCTTTGATGTCCAAACCCATGCTGGTCACCCTGCCATTCATCCTGATGCTACTGGACTACTGGCCATTGAGACGCTGGGAGAAGGCCTTGTCCGCACCTGTGGAAAACAGACAGCGGCATATCAACAGACTTATATGGGAGAAAGCTCCTTTTATCTTACTGACCATAGCGTCCTGTATCCTTACCTTGTGGGCACAGGGCAAAGGAGAGGCCTTTACGTCCAGCCTGCATTTTTCCCAGCGTTTAAGCAACGCCATCGTTTCCTATGCGGCTTATTTGGGAAAAACCATCTGGCCATTCAAACTGGCCGTATTTTATCCTTATGAAATATCTCTTCCGCTGTGGGAAGTTATGGTATCCGGTATGATTATCATGATGATGACCCTTGCAGTGATTTATTTCATCAAAAGACGCCCTTTTTTATTTGTGGGCTGGTTTTGGTATTTGGGGACGCTTGTTCCGGTTATCGGCCTGGTTCAGGTTGGACAGCAGTCGATGGCCGACCGATATACATATCTTCCTTCTATCGGCATTGCCATCATGCTGGGATGGGGGATTCCACGGCTGATGAAGCAGAAGGAGATGCGTAAAAGGATTTTATTTCCGAGCGCCATCGTTGTCCTTGTTTTTCTGTCTGTTTTAACCTGGAGACAATGCGGCTTCTGGAAAAACAGCATTGTACTTTGGAATCATTCCTTGCAGGAAACAAAAGATAATTGTGTGGCGCGTAATAATCGGGGCGCAGCCTATGCTGCTCTCAATCATTATAAATTAGCCATCTTGGATTATAACGAGGCAATACGTCTGAACCCTGATTATGCCGATGCTCTCAACAACCGGGGAACCGCTTGGGCCAACCTGGGTCAATATCAGAAGGCAATTGCAGATTTGGATAGGGGAATAGTTCTAAAACCTGATGTTGCAGATGCCTACAATAACCGGGGAACTGCTTTGGCCCGACTTGGCAAATATCAGGCTGCCATATTGAACTATAATAAGGCTATCTCTCTATCGAATTCCGCTCACATGTATAACAATAGAGGACTTGCCTATATTAATCAACGCAGTACATTGTCCGGTTGCCAAGATTTACGGCAAGCTTGTGTGAGAGGAGATTGTAAATCTTTAGAATGGTCTAAAAGCCAAGGAATATGTCAATGACTGTTTCAGTCTATTTAATCAAAAATGATGAACTCTCATTTAACCTGTGCTACAAAAGTTACCATGTTAAATAAGATAAATACCAGATCTTCCAGGCAAAAGATTTTTATTTATATCATTTTAACAATCATAACATTTGCTGTTTATTGGCAGGTGCATCAATATGAATTTGTCAATTTCGATGATTTAGCTTATGTGGCAGAAAACCATTATATTCAGTCGGGAATCACTTCGGAGGGAATGTACTGGGCGTTCAGCACAACGTATTTTGGTTTGTGGAACCCTCTGGTGTGGCTGTCTTTTATGCTGGATTATCAATTTTATGGTCTTAATGCGGGCGGTTATCATGTAACCAATCTGATTTTTCATATCTTGAGTGCCTTAATTTTCTTCTGGCTGTTTAGCCGTATGACGGGGGCTGTATGGAAGAGTGCTTTTGTAGCGGCTTTTTTCGCGCTCCATCCCCTGCATGTCGAATCGGTCGCCTGGATATCTGAACGCAAAGATGTCTTAAGTGCTTTCTTCTGGATGCTTACTTTATGTCTTTACGTTTGTTACACGGAAAAACCGGGGGTAAAAAGATACCTGCCTGTTCTTGTCTCTTTTATCCTGGCTTTAATGAGCAAGGCGATGGTTGTAACGCTTCCTTTAATTATGATTCTGCTAGATTACTGGCCATTGAAACGATTCCACTCAGGGTCTGAATTAGATAAGAAAAATCCGTTTTTATGGCAAACTATGGAAAAGACACCTTTTCTTATCTTGTCATTATTTCTTGTTGTCTTTATGCTTAATAATCCCGGCCAGCCGGATATAAAAGATTTTTCCCTGATTTCAAGGATTGACAACGCCATTGTTTCCTTTGTTGCCTATCTGGAAAAAACATTCTGGCCTCACGATATGGCTATTTTTTATTCTTTCCCAGATCATATTCCCCTCTGGCAAGTTATAGGGGCGGCTTTGCTTACTATCGTTACTACAACAGCCGTTATTGTAATGGCCAAACGGTTTCCCTATCTTTTTGTCGGATGGCTGTGGTACGCAATAACCATTGCACCGGTGATCGGCATCATTCAAATATCAAAATCAGTACCCTATGCAATGGCTGACCGCTATCATTACCTTCCCTCTATCGGCATTGCCATGATGATAGCATGGGGAATACCTTCTCTGATTCCAGGCAAACAAATCAGGAAAAATGTTTTATTCCCGGCTGCAATATTCTTTCTTGCCGCTCTGGCGATTATATCATGGCAGCAGTGCGGCTATTGGAAAAACAGCGTCAGCCTTTGGAGTCACGCCCTGCGGGTGACAAATGAAAATTATGTTGTTTATCTTCGTCTGGGAAATGCTTTCGGCAGACTTGGACAGTATCAGAAGGCCATTGTACATTTCAATGAAGCCACTCGTTTGCAGCCGAATAATACAGAGGCCTATAATGGACAGGGGATATCTTATTATAAGACAGGTCGGTATCAACCGGCGCTAGAAAATTTTAATAAAGCCATTGATCTGGATCCGTATTATACGGCCGCATACAAAAATCGCGGCGATTTTTATTTAACGCAGGGGAATAGCATACTCGGCTGCCGTGATGCGCAAAAAGCATGTACCTTGGGAGATTGTGAATTGTTAAAAGTGGCTAGAGACAGAGGCTACTGTCTTTGATTTGATAAATTAAAACTCACTAAAAAAGCTATGATTTTTACATTACAGTTTTTTAATATTTTCATCGTTTTCGACTGGTTCCCATTTGGCTGAGACGACTTTCCAACCGTTAGACTCCTTCTTCAGCGACACATCAAAATCATACATACCGAGCGACTGCGGAATGATATCTTTTATGGAACCGGTCTTGTTTCCGCTGGTCAGGACAGTCTGAAATACGGCTCTTGCGGATGTTTTATTTTCAAGTGATATTTCGAGATCGTTGATATATACGGATACCTTCGGATATTGCAGAAAATAACCAACGAGCAATCCTTTGATGGTTTCGTAGTTGAAATCTTGAGGATCTTTGTAGGTTTTTGACAGATTATTTATAATTTCTTTAACGTTCTTTGCTTCAGCCGCTGTCTGAATGTCCGTAATGATTTTCTTGATCTTTTGCTGATCAGTTTCCCGGTTGCAGCCGGGAAATATAATGACAACAGAAAGAATAAGTAGAAGAATTGCCAATCGTTTCATAATAGGTTCTTTCTCCATCAATGGTCATCGTCCTGATTAATTTTGTAATTTAGCAACTTTGTATCCTTTTTTGCGCAGTAAATTGACAAGTCCGTCCGGCCCGACCAGATGAGCCGCTCCCACAATCACCATAGTATTTTCTGAACCATTCAGATAACCGGAGATTTTCGTCAGCCATTTGTTGTTTCTGTCGACGATAATGCTTTTATATAATTGCGGATAATTTTTTATTTCTTTGATAAAGAGATTTTCCATTGCGGACTCATCTCCTTTTTTCCACACGGCCAGACTTTCTTCCAGCATCCTTTCAATTTTCTTCAGTTCTCCTATAGATTCAAGAATTTGGTCACTTCCCATGTTTTCATCTATTGAAGCCAGAAGATTGATTTGCTCATCAATCGCTTCCAGGCTTTCGGTTGTTTTTCCATCCTGCACAGCTTTATCATTGAAAAAATAATCAATGCCTTTCTGGGGATCGGCGCCGATTCTGGACATTTCCAAAACGGTGAGCGTCATGATAAAGACAGTTGGCTTAAAAAATTCAAATTGTTTCATTGGATAATTCCGTTCTTTACAGAAGCTTTCGGCTTTAAAATAAGCATCTTTGGAAATATGATCTTTCAGAGTGGTTCCGTCACTGTAAAATGCCAATCCCAGGAGATTTGCCATGGATGATTCCTGACCAAGTGGAACTTCAAAGACAATTTTGCGGGAGTCTTTGAAAGCTTTGACAAATTCATCAGGAAGAGGATAATCAGAGTTTCTCAACATATGGAAAGATCCGGCAAGATAAACTTTTGCCTTGGCAGAGCTTGCTACCCAGACGGAGCTTTCCGCCCACGCTCCGGAAGCTGTAAACAAAATAAAAATTACCAGCACAGTTCGGTATAAATTTGTTCTCATGAAATCCTCCTTATTCCCGGATAAACGAAATTTTACCCCTTATTCGGAATTCAATCAAGAAGTTCGATCCGGTGTATTTTTTTCCTATCTGAAAAAAAATATTAAGACAAAAAATAAGTTATTCTCGATTAAAAATAAATAACTTAAGCATTCGCAGGGGCAATTTAATCGGTGAATCAGTTTATTTCATTGACATTTTTTACCCTTTTCGGTATATTAAAAACGACCTTTTAAGGGAGATGTTTTATGGTCCCGGTCACCACAAAACCGTTTTTTAATAGCGTTAATTTCTGCAACCTTCAGCGGGTGTCCCTGCGCCATTTATTATTAATCAAAGAAAAAATCAGTCAATATACTCATTTCGTCACAAATCAATCATGTTTTGAAAATATCAAAGATATGACTAACAAATATTACTGTACTACATCTGGAATATTTGAGTCTCATTACACATAAAGGAGGAGTTTTAGTAATGGCAAAAGTTCAGGTATTTGAAAATAAACCAGCGGTTCTCGGCATCAATAGTCTGGGAAGAATAGGCAAGTTATCTTTGTGGCATCATGTCAACAGAAAGTATTTTAAGGAGATTATCGTCAATCTGGGACGGGAAGCGGGCACAGGACTTGATTCCATTGCCCAGTCGATTGAAAAAGACACAACTTACGGGCTGATGCACAGATTTTTGTATGGAATAAAATCAGATCGTCTTATTCAGATAGTGGATGAAAAACAAGGTAAGATGCTGATTGATGGAATTCCTGTCACGATTTTGCGCGAAGCTC
>CAYMWM010000063.1:14793-19106 GCA_964394185.1 uncultured Smithella sp. | reverse complement strand
GCCAGCTGCATGGCCAGAATCCAGAATCTTTTGGTGCGGAAAATATCAACGAACGGGCTCCAGAGCGGTTTGATGACCCAGGGAAGATAAAGCCAGCTTGTGTAAAACGCTATCTGCGTGTTGGAAAGTCCCATATCCTTGTAAAGGACAACACTGACGGTCATGGCTATGGTATAGGGAATACTTTCGGCCAGATAGAGAGATGGCACCCAAAACCAGGGAGACCGCTTAACCCCGGTTGGCGAATTAGTCACAGATTTTGTGTCTTGTATTTGATTAGTCATGTTCCAATGCACTTCGTTTCTGAAGTTTGGGTTTCATTAACCCCTATTTGCTTCGCTCACGGGATAATTCGACCATCAAGTTTCAGTTCACTTCGTTTCTGAAACTGGGGTCTCATTAATATATTTTTTTTAGCTTTGCGCCGGTGAAGTAGTGCGCCAGTATTTCTTCCGCTTTAAATCCCCCGCTTGCCATCACCGCCGCACCGATCTGACACATCCCCACGCCGTGCCCCCAGCCGCCGCCGTCAAGAATAAAACTATCCACTGAACCGTCAGCCGCTTTTGTTTTGGACACGACAAAAGCGCTGCTCAAAAGATGGCTCGGCGAAAGCCAGCGGCGTATTTCCAGTTCCTTTCCGACTATCATCGATTTCCGGGAGCCTTCAATTTTCAGTTTGTAAATTCTGCCGGACGGACCGCGCTCCAAAGGAGCAAGGTCTTTCAATTCACCAAAATCAATTCCCGATTTTTTTCCGATGATACCTTCCAGTTCCTGTCTTTTATATACAATACGCCATCGAAAGAAATCAGGCGTTTCCTGATCGAAAGCCGGCAGGATATTTTTCAGCAAATCTTTATCTGTTGTGTTGCAAAAAGCGTCCGGACGGCTGTGCAGCCATTTTTCGGCCCCGATCTCTGAACAAACAGGAGGATGCTGTTCGGCAGCATCACTGATGCTTTTCAGATATGCGGGATTTTTGTCCTCCCACGCCGTCAGGAAAATTTCCGTTTGCCCTCCGCAGGATTTAAAATAGCGGGCGTCACAGATTTTTCCTTCATGAATAAGAAATGTTCCACGGGTTGCATTTATTGCTTCATGAACATTTTCGGAAATGATTCTGGTTATTCCCTGATAACGCTGACAATGGTCGTCGGCGCAGACATCAAAACCGTCATGATCGTTGACATCCTGCCACGCCGTTATTTCGTCGTCTGTTTTTATTAAAGATAAATGTCTGGGCTCATTTTTTTTATCCAGCATAGCGATAAGCCAGCTTCGGGCGACAACAGCCTGCGCCTTTAAAAATTCCGGTGGCGCCGTGGCGGACATTTCCGAAGAAATAACGCTTTCGAGATAATCCTCCAGAAATATTTCATTGATGAGATTAAAGGATGATCCGGAGACAGCCCGGATAAATAAATCACCGCAAAATGTCTGTTCCTGTTCCCGTTGCCAATGAAAATCAATGCCGATTTTTACATTGGAAATGGTAAAACTCGCCTTTTCTGCCGCTGAAAGCAAAATTTCTTTTTGCCGGATAATTGTTTTTTCTGAAGCATCAACAAGCCCAGCCAAACCCTGATGGACATCGGCCGCAAAGCGTCCCTCCATTGCCCGACCATCAGGCAGGGAAAAAGCTCCATTTAAAGATATGCGGGCTTCCCTGTAATGCTGCAGAAGGGCAACCTTTATTTTAGGCTCGCTGTTCATCATGGATATTTTGTATGAACAAAAACAAAAGATGTCAAGAAAGTTATGCCCTCGCGCTTCACATACAGGGCAACTCATCTAACCGGTTCCGGCAGGAAACTTCATCGTATGACTTTCTGATGCGTCTGCAGCATCTTCATGTCATTAGTTCAGTCACGAAAATTTTGGGGTAAGGTCCACCTGTTCGCAGAAAATAGCTTAAAGCACCATTTCCCGCTTGAATATCATCATTTTATCATGTATGATTTTTGAAATTTATAGATGGATGGATTATGGCGCATATCTGGCCGATAGGGGGAGGTAAAGGAGGATCGGGCAAGAGTTTCCTCGCCAGTTCTCTGGGACGTCTTCTGGCAAAGTCAGGCAAAAAAACTCTTTTGATTGATCTTGATTTGGGCGCGGCAAACCTGCACACCATGGTTAATGTCCCTTATCCGGACAAGTGTTTCTCCGATTTTGTCTCTAAAAAAATACCCGTTTTGGAAAACATTGTTATCGGAACCCCCTTCCCCAATCTTTTCCTGATCAGCGGCGCCCATGATAATCTGGACATCGCCAATCTTCCTTATGAAAAAAAGATGAAAACGCTGAAATCCATAGCCAGGCTGAGCTACGATTATATTGTGTTGGATCTCGGCGCAGGAACCGCCTTTAATACACTTGATTTTTTTCTGGCTTCCCGAAACGGTATCTTTATCACCACACCGGAACCGACTTCCATTGAAAACGTTTACCGTCTGATACGCGCTATCTATATGCGTCGGATTCGCCATTATTTTTCCGCGGCTGATTTCAAAGTGCTGGAAAACAGGGTTAAACAGCATCTGGGTGAGGATTCCTTTAATAAACCGGAACATATTGTAACGGTCATTAAAAAGGATTTCCCGGTAAAATATGAATTGATCAAAAAGGATTTCAACGCATTCAAATTCAAGCTTATTCTGAACCAGTTGCGCAAGCAGGATAATATCGCACTGGGCGGGCAGATATGCAAAATTATCAAAAAGCATCTGGGCATTAATGTTGATTTTGCAGGCAATATTGCTTATGATGAACATGTTCATGACGCCATCTGTCAGCGGGTGTGCTTTTTAGACCGTTACCCCCATACGCGGGCGGCCGATGATCTGCGTGAAATGAACAGAAAAATCGGCAGTTCTTTCGGTGAGCAATTGATGCTCAATTATTTGTAAGAACGTTGAGGCTCCAGATGGATCAGGATTTTGACCAGTTAAATTATTATGAAATGCTCGATATCAAGCCGGATGCATCAGCACTGGAGATTCGTAGCGCCTATAATGCCGCACTGCAAATGTATCAATCCGATTCTCTTGTGAGTTATTCTTTTTTTTCGCGGGAGGAAAGAAACAAAATACTTGCCCTGTTGGAAAAAGCCTATTTAACTTTAATCAATGAAGCCCAAAGAACCATATACGACAATGAAATCAACCTATCCGGAAATGTCGTCATTGTGGAAAAGAGCGCGGCGGTCAAAAAGCCGATCAACATCTTTGATATTAACCGGCAGGGGAACGCCTCTTTAATACGCAAAAACCACAATGCTGAATTAAAAATCAAAATTTCTCAAAGTCAGCTTGTCGGAGAAATTATCTCGCGGCAGAACATCAAAGGGGCTGATCTTAGAGCAATCAGAGAAGAACTTGGCGTGACAATTGAAGCCATTCATCAGGAAACAAAAATCCGCCTTGATTATTTAAATTTCATGGAAGAGGATAGAACAGAAAAACTTCCAGCAGCCGTTTTTCTCAAGGGTTTTGTTAAAGCTTACTTAAAAAGCCTTTGCATAGAACAGGCAGATGGGGTCAGCGCCAGTTATATGAACGGATTGGCCTGTAAAAATTAGCTTGACAGGGTCTGTATTTAAGGTGCAATATCTTTTATCTTAATAATAAAAATTCCTGAAATGAGAATAATAATATAGTCTTTGATATAATATTATAGCAAAGATACGCATTTCAAGAATATTGTTAGACCCGATGATTTAAAAGGAGTAAAAATGAAAATATTTTCATCATACTTATTATTATTTATCTTCTTAATAATATTTGCATCTGCCTGTTCTCCCGATACGGAAGAATCCAATGAATCGGATTATGATTCGGAAAATCTGACAATCGAATTAAGGGCCGATGCCGGAAACGGAGAAGTCAAGCTGGAATGGGCGTTTTTACCTAAAGCAGACACCTACAACATTTACTGGATTGCTGATCCCGAAGGGAAATATAGTACATCTAAAAAGCCATCTACTGCAATCATGCGAACCGGCACAAAGATAACGGGAATTAAAAGCGCACCTTATTCTGTAACCAACCTTACAAATGGAATAAAATACTGGTTTGCCCTTTCAGCCGACAAAGAAGGACAACTTGAGAGTTATTTGACAATGGCAATTTATTCAACCCCCCAAAATCCGCCGCCTTTGCCTGCACCGGCAAGTGTCCGCGCCAATATTGACGGATTAACAAGCATTACCGTCTTCTGGGATGACGTACCCGCTGCCAGTGGCTATATCGCGTATTGGACAACTGTTTATGAAAATCTTAAGGCATTCAGATCTTACCCTGAAAAGCTGGAAG
>CAYMWM010000063.1:2952-14783 GCA_964394185.1 uncultured Smithella sp. | reverse complement strand
AATCTTACATGGGACAATAAAAACAGCGGTAAACTGCCGGCAGATCAAAACTCTTTCACGTTTACCGGACTGCTGGAAAATTATTCTTATCTTTTCTTCGTACAGGCGGTAGATGCTGACGACACTACCAACAGCGGTGATAGTTCCGCTTCTTTCTCATATATTGCAACCACGACTGAAACTCCGCCACCGAATGCTCCGACCAATCCTGCCGTTATAAATCAGGGAAATGGTAATATTATCATCACTTGGGATACTGTGACAGGTGCCACCTCCTATAATATTTATATCGCTCCGGTCAAAGGTGTATTAAAGGAAACCGGCGGTGCTACCACTGGTATCACGCCAGAGCCGGCTTCAACGCAGGCAGCCGGACCGAAAGATCCTCTTTCTAATGGCACGTATTATATTGTGGTCACAGCTGTGAACAACAAAGGAACGCCTGGCGATACGACAGACGATCTTGAGAGCGCGGAATCAAGAGAAGTATCCGTCGTAATTACGGATAATCCATAGAATGCATAAATGATAGTCAATTAATGAGTCTAATACAAAAGGGGCGATCAAGCCCCTTTTTCCCAATCGGGATAACTTATTGAATCAAAATTAAAATTATGCTAGACGTACGCGTGTCTTACTACAATGGTGTAAAAAATGAGTGTTTTTGAATATGTAGCGTTAGATGCCAAAGGGCGTCAGCGTAAGGGATTTATTGACGCACCGGGCATTGCTGCAGCCCGCCAGAAACTGCGGGAAGAAAATGTTTATCCAGTCGAAATCAATCAGACGGAAGCAAAAAAAGAATCGGCGTTATCGAATGCATTAAGAATCAATATTCTGGAGAGAGTTTCCTCCGGTGAGGTTGCGATATTTACACGTCAGCTATCCACGCTTTTGGGCTCCGGTATGCCACTGGTACCGTCTCTTTCGATCTTAATGAAACAGGCCCAAAATCCCCTTTTAAAAAAGTCACTCGCGCAAATCCGGGAACAGGTCAACGAAGGCAAAAGTCTGACGGAAAGCATGTCTGATTTTCCTCAGATTTTTCCACCTTTTTATCTGAACATGGTCAACGCCGGTGAAGCGTCTGGAACTATCAATCTTGTTTTGGAAAGACTTGCCGATTTTAACGAAAATCATCAGGCTCTCATAAGCAAAATAAAATCAGCCATGTACTACCCGATCGTCATGGTATTTATTGGAAGCCTGGTCATTTTTATATTGATGACTTTCATCGTGCCAAAAATTACCGGTATCTTTACCGATATGCACAAAACTCTTCCAATGATTACAATTGTTTTAATTGCCGTCAGTAATTTTTTAAAATCTTTCTGGTGGCTTATTCTGATTACGCTGGCTGCTGCGATCGTCGCTTTTAGATACACAACGACCAGCACGGATGCGGGCAGACGAATGTGGGACAAAGCAAAACTGAATTTTCCTCTCTGGGGAAAAGTTAATCAGAAAATTGCCATTGCCAGATTTTGCAGGACATTGGCCACCCTGCTGCAAAGCGGGGTTCCGCTTCTTACGGCAATGGAAATCGTCCGCAACATCGTCAATAATGTCATCATAGGCGAAGCGATTAACACAGCCCGTAAAGAAGTGGAAGAGGGCAAGGGACTTTCCGGTCCGTTGACACAAAGCGGTTTGTTTCCCCCTCTGGTAACGGAAATGATTGCCGTCGGAGAACAGAGTGGCACGCTGGAAAAGATGCTTAACCGCATCGCCACGGCTTATGAGACAGAGACTCAGGCAAATATAACGGCTATGACTTCTCTTTTGGAACCGATCATTATATTGATTATGGGGGTTCTGGTCGCTTTTATTGTCTTTTCCATTTTATTGCCGATATTTGAAATGAGCCAGTTGGTCAGATAGTAAATTTATCTATATTAAGAGGTGTTAATTATGAAAAAAATCATAAAAAAGAAAATTTCACAGGCAGGTTTTACCTTAATAGAATTGATGGTGGTTATTATCATTTTAGGCCTTCTGGCTGCGTTAACCGTTCCGCGTTTCATGGGCCAATCGGATAAAGCAAAAGTTGATATAGCGAAAACTCAAATTGTAAGTTTGGAGACCGCTTTAAAAATGTATAAGTTGGACAATGGCAGCTATCCATCAACAGAACAGGGACTACAAGCCCTGATAGAACCGCCCACATCCGGGAACCTTCCGAAAAACTGGCGTAAGGGAGGCTATATGGAAAAAAGCAAAATTCCCAAAGATCCATGGGATAATGATTTTACTTATATCTGTCCGGGCAGCCACGGAGATTTTGATTTATCGTCCCTTGGCGCAGATGGCGAGCCTGGTGGTGAGGAATTTGATAAAGACATCAATAACTGGGAAATTTAATAAGCAGGGTTTTACGCTTATTGAATTAGTGCTGGTCATCGCGCTTATAGGAATTGCTCTGTTATTGGCAGTTCCCTCTCTGAGAGATACGCTGAACGAAGATGATCTCAAAAAGGCTTGCCGTCAGATAATCGGTTTGGAAAGAAAATTGCGTGTGGAAGCTGTTCGAGATCAAATCGACTATATCCTCTGCTTTGATTTACCCAATTCCACCTATTGGATTATTGCAGCCGACATGACGCCGGAAAAGCAAAACGAGATAAAAAACAAACCGCAGCATTTGCCTTCGGAAGTCAGTATTGTGGATATTGTAGATGAAAATAATAAAAAAAAATCCGTCGATGAAGCACAAATCAAATTCGGGAAAAATAATATCAGTTCACCTGCCGTGATCCATCTTCAATATAAAGAGGATAAAATGACTATAGTTATTAATCCCTATCTGGGCGTAACGGACATTTACGATAAATACATTGATCTTTATGACAGTTCTTCCGGAATAAATGTCAATCCGTAAGGGAAAAAGCATGACGGCAAATAATACCAAAGGATTCACATTAATAGAAGTAATGATCGCCATGGCAATTCTGGCCGCCGTGCTTGTTGTCGTTTTTCAATTGCAATCGCAAAGCATTTCCATATCAACAGATTCACGTTTCATGACTACGGCGGCCCTTTTGGCTCAAAGTAAAATGGCGGAGGTGGAAGCCGGTTCCATCATGGACACGAACACTAAAGATGGAGATTTTGGCACGGATTTCCCTGACTATACCTGGCATTTGGACATCGGCGACACACAGATACCTAAGTTCAGGAGGATAGAAATTACAGTCAAAAACAATTTATTTATAAATAGAGGGACATACAGCCTTGTTCTCTATAAGGCCGTGGGAATGTAATTCATGACCGTAAATTTCATAAGAAAAAATATTAAAGCCGGCGGATTCACTCTGATTGAAATACTGCTTGCCATTTTCATTCTGGGACTGGTTATGGCCACTGTTTATGTATCCTACAGCGGCACCATGAAAACGTCCCGTCAGATGGAGGACGAAAACAATATTTATAAAATGGCACGTGTAACGATGGATCGAATGATCAAAGATTTATCATCGCTCCAGCCTTCAGGCGGCAGATTTGATTTTCATGCCGAAAAAACAACTTTAAACGGACAGGAGTTTCACGTCATTTATTTCTGGTCGGCTTCGCATCTGGCTTTCGGGCAAAATGAAGATACAGGACTTCCGGCAACAATACGTTATTATGTGCGCGAGGATAACGATGGTGAACGTTTTTCTTTATGGAGATCCGATGTGACCGGAGCAAAACCTGAAGACACAAAAGACACTGAAGGGGGTTATGTCATTTGTAAAAATATCAAATCCTTCAGGCTGACATTTGACGACACCGAAGGAAGGGAATCGGATTTATGGGATTCTTTGTCCATTTCAGGGCAAAGTGCTCAGATACCGGCATCTGTTAAAATAGAATTAGCTTTGGTCAATATCAATGACAAGGAAAGACCGTACAACTTCATGACAAAGGTGTATTTACCCTATAAAAAACGAAAGTAATGAAAAAAAATCCTGACAATCCGAAATTTGCATCTGATGGTTCATTTTGCCATGCTCGATACGGTTTACTTTCGGGATTATTATTTCATAATCAGCGCGGCATCGCCTTGATTACGGTTATCATCATCGTAGTGATATTGATCGCTGTCGTTACAGAATTGAACATATCTTCCCGGGACGATATCTATGACGCAGCCAACCTGAGCGATGGTATAAAATTAACCTATATTGCCAAATCAGGATTTTACGGTGCTGTTGCCCTGCTGGCTAATGCAAACAATGATTTCACGACTCTGAAGGATGATTGGGCACATGCGGAATTTTTATCCCAAAAATCCACGAATCTTTTCTCCGACGGATATTTTGTTGTAAAAATTGAAGATGAAACGGGAAAAATACCCATCAATAAACTGATAAAAGGCAGCGACTATGATCAGAATATCAAAGATATGCTGCTAAGACTCTTGAGTCAGAAGGAATTCGGTTTAAGCGATGATAAAATATACGAAATTGTTGATTCCATAAAAGACTGGATAGATGCCGACGATGAGTTCACAGGGGTTGGAGCGGAAAATTCTTATTATTCGTCACTTGATCTCCCTTACAAAGCCAAAAATTTCCCAATTGATTGCATTGAAGAATTGCTTATGGTAAAGGGGGTGACCAAAGAGCTTTTCTATGGAACAAAAGAAAAAGCCGGGCTTGCTGCATACATTACAGCGGATAGTGATGGAATGATAAATATCAATACAGCACCCAAGATGGTATTGCGGTCTCTGTCTGAAAATATGGACTCAGAAATGGCAGACCGTATGGAAGATTACCGTCTTAAAGAAAGCAATGATTTATCCAATGTCCTCTGGTATAAGCAAGTTCCGGGCATGGAGGATGTAGAGTTCAAACCGGAGCTGATTACGACAAAAAGCAATTATTTTAAAATTATTTCAACGGGAAGAATGAAAAATATGACAAAAAGCCTAAGCGGCGTTGCATTCAAATCCGGACCGGATGTCCAGACCATAAGATGGAGGCAGGATTAATGTCTCAAGCCTTATTAGGACTGGATATCGGGTTAAGCACAATCAAAGCGGTTTTATTCACCAGAAAAGGATTAACCGGAGGGCGAATACTTGATTGCCGGATTTTGAATATTCAGGACTGCGGCGGAACCGGAGAAGCTCTTAAGAAACTTGCCCAAATTAAAGGTTCTTCTGACACCTCGTGCTGTATTGCTCTGCCTCCGGCAGACGTCATTTTCAGACAAGTCAATCTGCCTTTTCGGGATGACAATAGAATCAGAAAAACATTATCTTTTGAGCTGGAACCGCTTATTCCCTTGTCCGTTGATGAAGTCGTGGCCGATTATTTAACAATGCCCCATGACGGCATTCTTGTCGCCGCTCTTTCAAAAAATATCGTCAGTGAATGGATAGACAAAGTGGAAGGCTGTCTTTCGGAGGTATCGGTTATCGATATTTCCTCGACCGCCCTGGCCTCGCAGATACTCGCCGATAAATCGTCAGCAGATGACGGAATAATACTGGATATAGGAGCGAGTTCGACCGCGGCTGTCTTTTATGAAAACGGAAGGATTGTCCAAATCCGTTCTCTGGTTTTTGGAGGTTCGCACATCACGCAGGCATTGTCTCAGGATTTATCAATAGGACAAGACGAAGCCGAACGTAAAAAAATTATGGGGGATTACCCCGCTAACTGCGCTACCGCTGAAGAATCGTGCCGTCATTTCTGTGCAGAGCTAAAGAACACGATAGAATATATGAAATTAAACGGTTCTCTTCGGAACCATCCGGCTCGCCTGACCGTCACGGGAGGCGGCGCTTTATTTATTCCCCTGCAAAAAGAACTGGAAAGCGCATTTTCTCTTCCCATTGAAGTTCTTGATCTTATGCGGCTTAAGCAGCTGGAGATTGACGAAGATATTCGTGCTCAGATGCAGCCGCAGATCATGAACACGGCAATTGCAGCGGCCATGAGAATATCATCCGGGCGTAAATCTTTTAATTTCCGCCAGCAGGATTATGCAGCCAGAAATGTTCTGTCAAATCTCAAAGGGCAATTTAAATTTGCGGCGGCAATTGCCGGCACCATTTTATTGCTGGCAATAGTGAATCAGGCTCTCGACTACACGATAAAAACCCGGCGTCTTGACAATATTAAAAAACAAATCTCTTTTATTTTTAAAAAAGATTTTCCTGAAGCGGCTAACGTGAATAATCCCGTGGAACAGCTAAAATCAAAACTGGCAGAAAACAAAAAGACTTTTGATATATACAGAGGTGATTCCGGAACGACGGTTCTGAATATGTTAAAAGAAATTTCCGGACTGATTCCGGCTTCGCTGGATGTTGTCCTGTACAGTTTGAGTTATGAAAACAACGTCATCTTAATAAAAGGTGAGGCAAAAAATGTTGATGACATTTCTGCGGTCAAAAATGAGCTTCTAAAATCCAGACACTTTAAGGAAGTTGCCACGGGATCGACCAGCCTGGCCAAAGAAAGCGGCAAAGTTAATTTCGACTTAAGGATTGAAGTCAAATGATAAAAGCATTCTGGGAAAAATTAGATGAAAAACAGCGCATAATGGTAGCGGCCGCTGGTTCACTGGTTTTGCTGATCCTGATTCTGCAATTGGCTGTTGTCCCATTCTGGAGGGCTAAAACAAAACTGACAAAATCATTAACAGCCAATCAAAAGAAACTGGAGGAAATCCGCCTGCTGGATGCCGAATTTACCGCACAGGAAGACGCCATGGCCAAAATTAAAAATGTCATGTCCACACGCGGTGATGATTTTACTTTATTTGCCCATTTGGAAAGAAAAGCAGCTCAGGCAAATGTCAGGGGAAGAATTAAACAAATGAATTCTTCCAAAGGAGTTAAATCTATTTCACTGGAAGAATCGGTCATCGACATGAAACTGGAAAAAATAACAATCAAACAGCTTGCCGACTTCCTGTATTATGTGGAATCACCGGCGGATTTGGTAAGAATCAAAAAGATTACCGTAAGTAAAATGAAAGAAAGTCCGGAATACCTGAACGCGCAGTTGCAGCTATCGTCTTTTCAAACATTGAATCATCAGCAAGGGGAAAATAAGACAAAATGAGCACTCAGAAACGAAATGCCCTCTGGTTTACGCTTTACGGTATATTGATTTCCGTGGCATTTTTGTATTTGCTTTTCCCTTCGGATATTGTCGAAAACAAAATAGCGGAAGCGCTCAATTCATCGGATTTCATTTTAAAGTCCGATTCTCTAAAGCCCTCTCTGCCTTTCGGCCTGAAGTTTAAGGATATAATCATAACTTCGGCTTCATCGGGAAATATTCCTTTTAAGGGCGACTTGCTTGATTTGCAATTCAATCCCATAAGTTTATTTCAAAAGACTAAGATTATTGGTCTGGGGGGCAGAGCCTACGGGGGCAAGTTCAAAGGACATGTTGGTCTTCCTTCTTTTTCCAAAGCATATCCCCCCCAAGAATGGGATTTAAATCTGACCAATATTGACCTGGGTAAATATTCTTTTATTAAGGCCATGACGGGAAAAGAAATCACGGGAAAAGCCAATGGAGCTTTGTCTTACCAATCCGCCGGCAAAACCCGCGGTTCTTCCGGAACCATCAATCTTACATTAAGCAAAGGCAGCTACCCTTTGCTGGAACCTTTTCTCGATATGAATCATATTGCTTATGACACAGCTGAAATAAAGGCCAGAATACAAAATGGCGTTTTAAAAGTGGAGAGGTTTGACGTATCCGGTCCGCAGATCAGATGCTCCTTTAAGGGGGAAATAACACTGGCCGATTTTTTTCAAAACAGCGGGCTTAATTTAAGCGGAGAGATGGAATTACTGGGACAGAACAAGGCCAAAATCAAGGTCACGATCAGCGGAACACCGGCCAATCCGGAATTACGATATATTTAACGGTAAAAAACATGGGGCTCAAAATAACAGAATTTATAAATGGCATATTTGAAAGAATAAGGAATATCGGTTCCCTTTCGGCACTTGATATTACCTTATTAAGACCGTTTTTAATATTGCTGGCGATAACCATATTATCTTTTGAAGCCGTCGATCTTTTCTACAAAGTTCTCAGCTTCTCCATGATTAATCAAACAACCGTCGTCAGAAGCCATGTGCCCTCGTCTTCCAATCAAGATATACAAAAATCGGGGCCAATCGACGCTTACGGAATCGTCACCGAGCGTAATTTATTCCTTTCTACATTAAAAGCAGTCAGAGACAAAGAATCCGATATGGCAGGTCTTGATTCAGAAAACAAAAATGCAAATTTCGACTTAAAAGGAACCGTTGCCTGTAGTTCATCTTTCGGTTATATTTTTGTCGAAGAACACGGCAGCAACAAACAGAAATTGTACAAGTTGGGAGATATGATAGGCTCATCGAAGCTTGTTAAAATAACCCGGAATACGGCAACATTAAGAAGCGGCGGCGCGGACACAACAATCAAGGTAAAAGCGACCATCGAGGGCCCGTTGCTTCCCGATTCACCTGACAGGGGCGTACCTTCCCGAAAAATGACGCTCAGCCGAAAAACCATCAGCGACAATCTCGCTAGACTGGACGACATCATGAAACAGGCTGTCTTTCGTCCCTTTATGAACAAAGGCGTAAACGAGGGATTTACCATTTCCAATATTGTTTCCGGCAGTGTCTATGAAAAGATGGGATTGCGGGAAGGAGATATCATCATTAGCGTCAACGACAGAAAAATCCACAGCGCTTCCAATCTGCTGCAGATTTCAAATATGATACAAGCCGGAAACAACATATCCATAAGCATCAAGAGAAATAACCGGGATGAAACCATCAATTATACTTTTGAATAATTGATTTAAGGAAACATTCAAATGTATGCCGCTTATTTTGGTTTAAAAGAAAATCCTTTCAGCCTGTCGCCCGAGCCGCGTTATTTGTTTTTGAGCGGACAGCACCGCGACGCCCTGAATTGTCTTATTTACGGAATTAAAGAAAAAAAAGGATTCGTTCTGCTTTCCGGAGACATCGGGATGGGAAAGACGACCATTTGCCGTTCCCTGCTCGCCTCGCTGGATCATTCGGTGGAAACGGCGCTGATTTTCAACACCGCCATTTCAGACATGGATTTGCTGGAGACCATTTTAGGAGAATATGGAGTCGACATCAGGGGAGAAACGAAAACCAAAAAATATTATATTGATATTTTGAATGATTTCCTGCTGAAGAATTTTGCCGCAGGAAAAACAACCGTGCTTCTGATTGACGAAGCCCAGAATCTTTCCCACGGCGTTCTGGAGCAGATAAGAATGCTCTCCAATCTGGAAACCGAAACGGAAAAACTGATTCAAATCATTTTAATCGGGCAGCCGGAAATCAATCATAACCTGATGATTCCGGCGCTCAGGCAGCTCAACGAAAGAATTACCGTCCGCTATGATTTGAAACCTTTATCTCCGCCGGAAGTGCGGGAATATATCCGGCATCGTCTCGCAGTGGCCGAAGGACCGGGCCGGCTTAAATTTACGCGGGGAGCGCTGAGCCTTATTTACAATTTTTCAGAAGGTATCCCGCGCCGTATCAACGCCCTTTGTGACAGGGCATTGCTTATTGCCTATACAAAAAATATGACAACCATAGACCGCAAAATTGTCAGACTGGCCGTTAACGATATCGGCATTAACTATTTTCAGAAAACAATGAGTCTGGGCAGAAAAATACTGGCGCGCCTGACCACATGACCCCCGCCGTGATTAATGGTCCATAAGGAATATATGAGTTACATCAATGAAGCATTACGCAAGGTACAAAAAGATAAAGATTCCCGCTATGCGGGTTACGAACACATTGTTGCGGCACCGTTAGAAGAGACAAAACCTCCACGCAAATGGCTGCCGATAGCGGGACTATTTGCCGGTATAATGATTGCGGTCGGGATTATTGCTGCGCTGTATTTATCTAAAGAAAGGGAAATCCCCCTTCAGGCGGCAAGTCTCTCTCCTGCATCAACGCCTGTGGTTGACCGGCCTGAACCGGGCCAAAGCGTAAAAGTTAATATGGCGCTTCCAAAGGCGGTTGCACCTGCTGAAAGAAAACAGGAAATTGAGAAACCTGTCGGAACACAGAAGGACATTAAAAAATCCGATTCTCTGTTTGTCCGGGCCGTTGAATTACAACGGCAGGGGAAACTTCAGAAAGCCCAGGCTCTTTATCGAAAAGCGATAAAACTAAACCCGGATAACGTTCAGGCGCTCAACAACCTGGGCGTGACTTACATCAGTCAGGGGAAATACAAACGCGCTATTGCGCGGTTTAATGATGTACTCAAGATCAGGCCGGATTATACTGATGCTCATTATAATCTGGCCTGTGTGTATGCGAAAAAAAATAATCCAGACCGCAGTATGCTTTATTTGAAGGATGCCATTGATAGAAATCCGGAAGTAAGGAAATGGGCGGAAGCCGACAGTGATTTAAAAGCTGTTTCGGAATTGCCGTCCTATAAAAAACTAATGGAGAGCCAATAGGGAAAGCGCGATGAGAAGAGAATTGAGGAAGAAGGAAGGGATAGGGATAACAGCAGGCGTAATGCTTCTGCTGATAATGATTTGTTTCGTTGGGGAGACATATGCGGCACGGCTGTCAGGGGATGGCCATGAGGATCCAGGCGTTGTCAATGCCGAGCAGACGGGGGAAGAAGTGCTGTTGGAGGAACATCAGATGGAGGCGGCGCCTCTTCCGATGCCTGCGCCTGCACCGCCGGAGATACGGCCATCGGAAGTTTCGGCTCCTGAGCCGGAAGTTCAGGCTCCTTCTGGGGAAGGCAAAGAGAAGATGCCTGCTGTAAAGGGCCGGGGAGAAGAACCCTCCAGGAAGTCCAAAGAAGTCAAAGCCGTCAAAGAAGTTAAAGCGGAGCAGAGCGCAGCGAAATTCGTCAGGCGGAGCGCTTCGGACAAATACGTCACGCTGGATTTCGACAACGTGGACATCGGGGTTTTAGTGAAGTTTATCAGCGAGCTGACGGGGAAGAACTTTCTGATAGACGACAAAGTCAAGGGGAAGATTACCGTCATGTCCCCGAAGAAGATACCCGTGGAAGACGTTTACAAGGTATTTTTGTCCGTACTGGAGATCAACGGCTTCACGGTTGTGCCCGCGGGGAGCATGACCAAGATCGTTCCCACCGCCAACGCGAGGGAAAGGGGTCTGGAGACCCGGACGAAACAGGATCCGGCCTCGCCGGAGGACCGGATGGTGACCCAGATTGTTTCGCTGGAGCGTGCCAATCCCGATGAGATCAAGCGGGTTCTGGATCCGATTATTCCCAAGACCAGTTCGGTGCTTTCCTATCGTCCCGCGGGGATGCTGGTCATTACCGATTATTTATCCAACATCAGGCGGCTGCAGGAGATCATCGAGGCTCTGGACGTGGAAGGCGCAGGAGACCAGATATCCTACATCCCGTTGCAGAACGCATCGGCATCGGAAGTGACGAAATCCCTGACCACGATATTCTCCCAGACTCAGGCCAAGGGATTCAGCACCGTCAAGGCGGTTGCCGATTCACGGACCAACTCGGTCATTTTGCTGGCCAGCGGAGCGGAGACGGAGAATGTGCGCAAGCTGATTGCGTTTATGGACAAAGACGTTCCGCGGGGCGAGTCCAACATTCAGGTTTACCGTCTGCAGAACAGCAATGCCGAGGATCTGGCAAAAGTTTTGACCAGCATCGTCAAGGAGAGCGGTGCGGCAACCCCCACGGGAGCCGCCGGTTCCAGAGCCATGGCCGCTCCTGCGGCGTCGGTGGTGAGCAAGAATGTACAGGTGGTTCCGGACAAGGCGACCAACACCCTGGTCATCATGGCCGAGCGGGAAG
>CAYMWM010000063.1:0-2852 GCA_964394185.1 uncultured Smithella sp. | reverse complement strand
CAGGTGGTTCCGGACAAGGCGACCAACACCCTGGTCATCATGGCCGAGCGGGAAGACTACAAAGTGATGGAGAGCATCATCAGGCAGCTGGATGTGCCCCGTCCGATGGTTTACATCGAAGCATTGATTATGGAAGTGGACGCCAACAAGGACTTCAAGCTGGGCGTGGAATGGCGCGGCCTCAAGGAAACCGGCCAGATATCGGGATTGGACGGTTCCCAGTCCGCGGCGTTCATCGGTTCGGGCGGTTCGGGCACTTCCGGCAGCTACAGTGTTCTGGACGGATTGCTGACCACCACGACCGCGGGCGTTGTCGGCGCTTTTCCGAACGGATTTGCGCTGGGCATGGTCGGCGCCGGCATTAAAATCGGCGATGTCATCTTCCCCAGCATCGGAGCGGTCATTCAGGCCTACCGCAACGATACGGAAGTTTCCATTTTATCCACGCCGCAGATTATGACCATGGACAACGAGGAAGCGGAGGTCAACGTCGGCTCGAATGTTCCCTATCTGACAAGGCAGGATACGACCAGCACCACCACCTCCATCAACTACAACAGTTACGAATATAAAGACGTCGGGGTTATTTTAACCATTACGCCTCATATCAACGAGGAGGATTTCGTCCGGCTGAAGATATCCCAGCAGGTGACCAAAGTCACGTCCGGCGTGTCCACCGATACCACCAAGCCCTCCATCCCGACCACCTTAAAGCGCACGGTCAAAACCACGGTGGTCGTCAAGGACAACGAGACCGTCGTCATCGGCGGCCTGGTAGGCGACAGCACGACGGACAGCACCTATAAAGTGCCTTTTTTCGGCGATATTCCCCTTCTGGGCTGGCTTTTCAAGACCAAGTCCAAGTCCCGTGAGAAGACCAATCTTTACGTCTTCCTGACGCCGCACATCGTGCGCACCCGGGATGACGCCGCAAAGATTTATCAGGAGAAGCGGGGGACCGTGGCGGAAGTGGAGGAAGGCGTCATCAAGCTCAACGAAAAGGGGCAGACCGGGGTGCCGGTTTATGTTCCTGCCGAAACAAAAACACCGGCCAATCCATAAAGTTTGAGGTTCTGATCGGTTATGTCTAAAATTCATACGGCCTTAAAAGAATCCGCAGCCTCCGCCGGCCTTTCCGCCTCCGCATTGACGGCATCCGCCCTGGATGAGAAACTGATTGCCGCCGGCGTGGCGCCGGAGATGCTTCAGGAAGCGAACGCAATCAAAGGGCACAACGGCGGATTTTTCGATTATCTTGTCCGGAAACGGGCTATTAGCGAGACCCACCTCTTGAAAATCATTTCCCAGCATTTCGGGCTGCCGCTGCGGCCGGAACTGCCGATGGAGAGCGTCAACATTGATTTCACGCAAAGCGTATCCATTCAGTACTTAAAGAAGCACCGGATCGTGCCGCTGATTGCCGAAAAGGAAGCTCTCATCGCCGTCAATGATCCCACGAATTTCCAGCCGGTGGACGATTTGCGTCAGCTTTTGAAGGTACCGGCGATAAAGGTTGTCCTTGCCCCGCAGGACGTCATCATGGCGGCCATCAACATGGCCTACGACATGAGCCGTGCCTCCGCCAAGGATTACTTCGAGGAAATGAATGAATCCGCCACAGACGATCTCATTTCCAGGATCGATGAGACCTCCGATCTGCTCGACGAGACCAGCGACGCGCCGATCATCAAGCTGGTCAATCTGATTTTATCCGGGGCGATTAAAGACCGGGCCAGCGATATCCATGTTGAGCCCTATTCCGCCAATCTGAAAATCCGTTACCGCATTGACGGCATTCTGTATGATATTCTCAGCCTGCCCCGGCGCATCGAGTCCCCTCTGGTGTCCCGCATCAAGATCATGGCCAAGCTCAACATCGCCGAGAAGCGTCTGCCGCAGGACGGGCGCATTGAAATCAAGATAGCCGACCGTCTGGTGGATATCCGTGTTTCGGTTATTCCCACGGCTTTCGGAGAGCGGGTGGTGCTGCGTTTACTGGACAAGACCTCCAGCATTCTCAAGCTGTCCGATTTAGGCATGCATGACGAGCGCATCAAGCTGCTCAACAAACTCATCAAATCCCCTTACGGGATCATTCTGGTTACCGGCCCCACCGGCAGCGGCAAGACCACAACGCTGTACGCG
Organism: uncultured Smithella sp.; assembly: GCA_964394185.1. Taxonomy (GTDB): domain Bacteria; phylum Desulfobacterota; class Syntrophia; order Syntrophales; family Smithellaceae; genus Smithella. The sequence continues at coordinate 707 of CAYMWM010000063.1, read as the reverse complement.
GCGCTTTCCACCATCAACCGTCCGGAAATCAACATCATCACCATTGAAGACCCCATCGAGTATCAGATGGACGGCGTCGGGCAGATTCAGGTCAATCCCAAAATCGATTTGACCTTCGCCGCCGGGTTGCGTTCCATTGTCCGTCAGGACCCCGATGTCATCCTCATCGGTGAAATCCGTGACCGGGAGACAGCGGAAATCGCCATTCAGTCCTCGCTGACCGGGCATCTGGTGTTTTCCACCCTGCACACCAACGACGCCGCCAGCGCCGTTACCCGGTTGATTGACATGGGTATTGAACCCTTCCTGGTCACCTCCTCCATTGTGGCGATTATCGCCCAGAGGCTTGTGCGCGTTTTGTGTCCCCACTGCAAGGAGCAATACACCCCCGATGATGAATCGCTGGCCAATCTCGGGTTGGATAAATCCGTCCTGCAAAACAATATCTTTTACCGGAAAAAGGGTTGCAATCTTTGCATGCAGACCGGCTTTCGGGGACGCTCGGCCATCTTTGAAATCCTGATTGTGGATGATGACATCAAGAAACTGGTCTTAAAAACATCCGACGCCAACCAGATTAACGAATTAGCCCTCCGGCAGGGCATGATCACCCTGCAGAAGGACGGTATTGACAAGGTGCTCTCCGGCATCACCACCACCGAAGAAGTACTCCGGGTCACACGTTCCCTCAACCGGAAAGACGATAT
>CAYMWM010000062.1:18830-19142 GCA_964394185.1 uncultured Smithella sp. | reverse complement strand
TATTGCTGTTCTCGTTGATTTTCCAGTCGAGCTTCTTCAGATACTGATCGACGAGATCAACTTCCATCCGGTTGGCAATATCGCGCAAACGGGAATGCTGATCGCGGTAGATGATATAAGACTTGGCTGTTTTACGAAATGGAGTCTGCAAAAGAACTTCTTCTACAACATCCTGGATTTCTTCAACGGATAAAATTTTGCTGTCAAAGAGTTTTTCGGCAAGATTTAAAACCTTGATAGTCAGTTTTCGCGCTTCCTTGATGTCGAATTCGCCAGTGGCGATACCTGCTTTGGCAATGGCGTTGGTGATTT
>CAYMWM010000062.1:0-18820 GCA_964394185.1 uncultured Smithella sp. | reverse complement strand
ATTAAATTTGACTAACCGGCCATCTCTCTTTTTGATTTTTAAGTTCATGAAAACACTCCATCCGAAAAGTAATAATTATGTATAAATACTTTCAAATAACGCTATATATTGGGGTCGTTGATTATAGTACCACTACATATAGTAATTTTCAAGGAAATAATAAAAATATTTTTTTTGAGGATTTTCTGTAAGAAATTCAAAGATAAAGACGCTTTTAACGGTAAATCAGGCGCCCGGAATCATACTTTGTTGTATTCCGAAAAAATCATGGAAAAGATGGCACGCCCCTGGGTCGAGGACCTCAAATCCGTAGAATAACCAAAGAGCGCCTTTAAAGGGACTTTGGCCTTTATTTCGCTTACGGTTCCCTTGGGATTGACCGATTGAATTTCGCCCCTGCGCGCGTTGATGTCGCCGATAACCTCACCCATGAATTCACTGGGCGTGATGATATCCACCAGCATAATCGGTTCCAGCATGACCGGGTCAGCCAGGGCGCAACCGTCGCGGAAGGCCGTTGATGCCGCGATTTTATAACCCTGCGCGGACGATTCGCCATCGCGGTACGCACCGCCGGTAATCGCAACTTCGACATCCATGACCGGATAGCCGTTGAGCACGCCGTTCATTGTCGCTTCCCTGATGCCTTCTTCTATAACTTCATAATATTCAGGGGGAATGACGCCCTCCGGCAGCTTATTGATAATTTCAATGCCCGAACCCCGTTTACGCGGCGCCAGCACAAGACGGACATGTCCGAAATGCTTCTTTTCGCCCAGTTCCTTTTCAAAGATGCCTTCCATTTCCACCTTCTTGAGGATTGCTTCACGATAGACAACACGGGGTCTTCCGACATTGACGTGACAGTTGAATTCCCGAAGCAGCCTGTCCACAATGATTTCAAGATGCAGCTCTCCCATGCCGGAAATAATCGTCTGCGCGGTTTCATCCTCGTATTTCACCTTCAACGTCGGGTCTTCCTCCACCAGTTTTTCCAACGCCAGGGTCAGTTTTTCCTGATCTGCCGGGGTTTTCGCTTCGATGGCCTGACTGATGACGGGCTCGTAAAACTCTATCAATTCCAGCATGATTGGATTTTCTTCCCGGCAGAGCGTATCGCCGGTGGTTGTTGTTTTCAAGCCCAGCACGGCGACGATATCCCCGGCGGAAGCCGATTCTATCCTTTCGCGTTTATTGGCGTGCATGCGCAGAAGGCGGGCGATTTTTTCCCGCTTCTTTTTTATTGAATTATAAATTTCGTCATTGGCCTGAATCTTCCCGGAATAAATCCTCACGTAAGTCAGTTTTCTTCCTTCATCCATCATGATTTTGAAGGCCAGGGCGGCAAGAGGCTCCTTGTCCGAGCTGTGCCTTGCCTCTTCTTTTTTTGTGACGGGATTGATTCCCTTGACCGGCGGGATGTCTTCGGGGGACGGCAGATAATCGATAATGGCGTCCAGCACCGGCTGAATGCCCTTATTGCGCAGAGCCGCGCCGCAAATCACGGGAACGATTTTCAGAGAGATGGTCGCTTTTCTCAGCGCTTCCACGATTTCCGCGACCGATATCTCTTCGCCGCCGAGATATTTATCCGCGAGCGTGTCATCCACTTCGGCCAGTGTTTCTATCATCTTTTCGCGGTTGGATTTTGCCTCATCGGCAAACTCCGCCGGAATATCCTGCCTTGATATTTCCATGCCGGAGGTGGATTCATCCCAAACAAACATTTTCTGATTAATCAGGTCAATCGCGCCGCGGAAATTATCCTCACTTCCGGCGGGAATCTGAATGGCAAGGGGAATGGATGTAAAACGATTCCGCATCATGCCGATGGCAGCAAAATAATCCGCCCCTACCCTGTCCATCTTGTTGATGAAAGCGATTTTGGGAACGCCGTATTTGTCCGCCTGATGCCAGACGGTTTCGGACTGCGGTTCGACACCGCCGACCGCGCAGAACACGACCACCGCGCCGTCGAGAACGCGCAGCGAACGCTCCACTTCAATGGTAAAATCAACATGCCCCGGCGTGTCAATGATGTGAATATCGTGATTGCGCCACGCGCAGGTTGTCACCGCCGAGGTAATAGTGATGCCTCTTTCCTGCTCCTGGGGCATCCAGTCCATCACGGCTTCGCCGTCATGAACCTCCCCCAGTTTGTAAGACTTGCCGGTGTAATAGAGAATTCTTTCCGTAACGGTGGTTTTTCCGGCGTCAATGTGAGCGACAATACCGATATTGCGGGTGCGGGATATTTTGGATTTCGGTGCCATACAATCATCAATTCTTATTCCGGTTTTTCCGGAAGAATAAGCTCCAAATCAGGAGAAAAAGCATTTCTTGTGGAAATATGACCCTTGATTGTCGGGAGTTCTTTGCCCTCCACCATAATTTTTACTTTTTTAATTTCAGGAACATTCTGAGTTACCGAATTTGTCAGAGAATAAATCGTCGCCATTTCGGAAGCGGAACTTCCTTCATAGGACTTAAGCAAATCCCTGCTGAAGCTGACCTGTGCGGTTCCATCATCTGTCACTTCCACATCCTTCACAGTAACTTTCGGGGGAAAAGTATCCACCAGTCCGGTCTTGGAGCCTTCAAGCAGGGCTTTGACAATTTCCCTGGCCTGATCGGCCTTGTCCTTCTCCTTGAAAACGTGACGCTTTTCCGGTTTCAAAAAACGTTCCTGCGGATCGGAAAAATAAATTTTGACTACATATTTTCCCTTCTTTTTCATGGCGTCCATATCGACCGGAGGGAATATGGCGCTGAATAAAAGAACGAAGAAAATCGCCAGCACAATAAATCCCCCGCCCAGGATAGCGATAAGATAAATCAGCCGGGTTGATTTCTTTAATTTCTTTTCTTTGATATTTTCTGACCGAATCTGTCTTTTGGTCGACATAAATAAAATTGTTCTCCTTAAAAAAACTGCGCCAATCTAGGGTATTTTCCTTTAACTGTCAAGCAGAACAAAATTTGTATCTGTGGGTTGACAATATTCATATTTACCTCTATAAGACCGGTTATCCAATCACTGGACATTCAAGGGAGATTCAAAATGAAGAAACCAAATGAAACTTTGGTTCAGACAATCAAGTTCACTCTCCTGTCTCTGAGCGCCGGACTGGTCGAGGCCGCCTCGTTCATCCTGCTCGATCTTCTGACACCGATGGCCTACGACTGGAAGCATGTCATATCCATCATCCTTTCGGTTCTGTACAACTTCACACTCAACCGCCGCTATACCTTCAAATCGGCCAACAATATTCCCATTGCCATGCTCAAGGTCGGCATCTTCTATGTATTCTTTATTCCCGTCACCGCCTGGCTGGGCCAGATAGCCGCCAATGCCGGATTGAACGAATACCTCATCAAGGGAATCTCCATGCTGGCAAACTTTGTCGGCGAATTCGTCTGGTGGAAATTCATCGTCTTCCGCGGAACCGAAAACACAAACGACATCGCAAAAAGAGAGGCTGAAGAATCGGCAGAGGACTGAGTTTTCCCTCACGATTTGTCTTATTTGAACAGCCGTCCATGATTTCAGCCAATCCATGATATTCATTGCCCCAACGGCGGCAGGCATAATAAGGTTACAACGTACGCACATCATTAATTTTTTCCCCTTTTTTCCCGTAAATCCGCGCAAAGCCCATGCCCGCAAGGCTTTGCGGCTTTCGCCCATTGCCTTTTCCGGCACGGCAAATCTAATATGGCTATCCCCTGCTGATTTCATCATGTTTTTCCTTCATCATCACCAAACGGCGCAAACCCGCTGACAGCTCTGCTTTGACGGTTTTTCCTCCCCGCCATTTTGCCGATAAGGCAAAAATAATAAGGTTACAACGTTTTCAATTTCCTCATGTCCTCCTATGGAGGAGGATAAAAACAAATGTGTCTTTGCGAAGCGCCTCTCAGGCGCTGTGGCAATCCAGTACCTTTTAGTCTCCCCCTTAGTAAAAGCGGGATAGAGGAGTATTTTCCCCGCTATCATTGCGCTCTTCCTCTCAGAAAGCGCGGCAATCTATGAGCCTGTATCATTGTACCATAAGATTTTATTTTCTATACCATGCAGAGTCCGGCAAAGTCCGGCAATGTTAAACCAGGAAAGACGCTATTACCCCTTATCTGTCAAACCTGACATTTTATTCTTGCAATGTTTTTAAGAAGTTGTATTATTACAGCCGTCTGAAAATAAGCTAAAAATAATCGAAGAAAATGACTAATAAAAAAGATTTGTCAGAACGCGACATCTGCACACAATTTATTATGCCCGCGCTTGTTAAAGCCGGATGGGATGTTGAAAAACAGATACGGGAAGAAGTCTTTTTTACGGATGGTCGCATTTTCGTCAAAGGCAATAAAACCGCACGTGGTGAACGCAAACGGGCCGATTTTATTCTCTACCTTAAACCCAATATCCCCATAGCAGTTATTGAAGCTAAAGATAACAATCATTCAATAGGCGCGGGATTGCAGCAGGCTTTGAAATATGCCGAAATACTTGATGTGCCTGTCGCGTTTAGTTCCAACGGTGATGGTTTCATCATGCATGATCGTTCAGGATATTCTCATCCTGTTGAACAGAATTTAACATTAAATACTTTCATTTCGCCAGATACACTTTGGGCAATCTATAAAAAATATAAAGGCATCGAAACGCCTGAACAGGAAGAAATAGCTTCTTTCGATTATTTCTTTGACGGTTCAGGTCGTTCACCCCGTTACTACCAGCAGATAGCAATTAACAGGACAGTCGAAGCCATTGCTCAGGGGCAAAATCGCATTTTGCTTGTCATGGCGACAGGTACGGGTAAAACATATACGGCATTTCAAATTATTTACCGGCTATGGAAAAGCGGACGAAAGAAAAGGATTTTATTCCTGGCAGATCGAAATGTTTTGATCGATCAAACCAAGCGTAACGATTTTAAACATTTCAAAGATCGCATGACAATAATCAAAAACAAAAAGATTGATAAAGCTTTTGAAATATATCTGGCCTTGTACCAGGGATTGACAAATTACAATGAAGATAAAGATGCATATAGAAAATTCAGCAGAAACTTTTTTGACCTTGTCATAGTTGATGAATGTCATCGCGGCAGCGCCGATGCCGATGGTGCCTGGCACGCAATTCTGAAGTATTTCGATTCCGCAACACATATAGGATTAACAGCCACACCGAGAGAAACAAAAGAAATATCCAATATCGAATATTTCGGTGAACCCATTTACACCTATTCACTCAGGCAGGGCATTGAGGATGGTTTTTTAGCGCCTTACAAAGTTATCCGTGTCGGTTTCAATACCGATCTTGAAGGCTGGCGGCCTGAAAATGGAAAAACAGATAAAGACGGCAACGAAGTTGCAGATCGTGTTTATAATACAAAAGATTTCGACAAAACTCTTGTGATTGATGAAAGAACCCAATTGGTTGCAAATAAAACATCGGAATATTTAAGCAAAACAGATCGTTTTGATAAAACAATAGTTTTTTGCGTGGATATTGAACATGCCGAACGCATGCGGCAGGCGCTGTCAAATGAAAATCCCGCTCTCGTTAAGGAAAATCACAAATACGTCATGCGTATAACTGGCGATGACGACGAGGGAAAGCGCGAGGTGGATAACTTTATCAATCCTGAAGAACGCTATCCTGTTATTGCTACAACATCAAAATTAATGACAACCGGTGTTGATGCGCAAACCTGCAAGTTGATCGTGCTTGATTCCAATATCAAATCCATGACCGAATTCAAGCAGATTATCGGGCGCGGCACACGCATTAATGAAGAATACGGCAAAACTTTCTTCACCATCATGGATTTTCGCAACGTTACCGATCTTTTTGCCGATCCCGCTTTTGACGGCGACCCGGTGATGATAAAGTTGGTTAAAGCTGAAGATAAACTGACGTACGATGACATCCTCCCCGAAGAAGAGCAGACAATCATCGATCCTGAAACCGGAGCGCCTGTTGAGTTTGAGAAAAAAGAGTCTGCTAAATACACAACAACGCCTGAAATAATTACCGGCGGTGAAATTATTTCTGAACCACGCCCTAAAGTTTATGTTGCCGGTGTTGATGTGTCGGTACTCAATGAAAGAGTTCAGCATCTTGACGGCAAGGGCAAATTGATTACCGAAAGCCTGAAAGATTATACCAAGAAAGGCATCTTAAAAGAGTTTCGTTCACTCAATGATTTTCTTTCATGCTGGAACGGGACAAACAAAAAGAAAGCGATTATTGCAGAGTTGGAATCGCACGGCATCATCCTTGATAATTTGCTGGATGAAGTAAAAAAAGATTTGGATATATTTGATTTGATTTGTCACATTGCATGGGATATGCCCGCGCTCACAAGAAAGGAGCGGGCGGAGAAAGTCAAAAAAAGAAACTACTTTACAAAGTATGGCGACGAAGCGCGGATGGTTATTGATGCGCTTCTGGATAAATACGCGGACGAAGGAATCGAAAACATCGAAGACCTTTCGGTTTTGCGCATTGAACCATTTAACAAGATTGGAACTCCGGCGGAAATCATTCAGATATTCGGCGGCAGGGATAAATATCTGCATGTTATCGAAGAACTCGAACATGAACTATATGCGGCTTAAGGATATGAAATGAAGAACATCGGCAACATTATTAAAAAATTGCAAAACATTATGTGGAAAGATCCTGGTGTTTCCGGCGATGCCCAGCGTATCGAACAATTGGGATGGTTAATCAGCCTTAAAATATTAGACGATAAGGACAAGGAACTTAAACTGCTCAACGATTCCTATAAATCGCCAATACCAATTTTCTTGCAATGGCGTAAATGGGCCGGTGATGATGAGGGTATGACCGGTGAGGAATTGAAAAAATTTGTAGATGATACGCTGATTCCCAAACTTAAGAATCTTGATGTGAGTTCAGGCAACAAACGGGCCTTAATTATCCGTGAGATATTTGACGGCACGAATAACTACATGAAAAATGGCACGATCATCCGTCAGGTACTCAACGAATTGAATCAAATCGATTTCAATAGTTCGGAAGACCGCCACATATTCGGCGATATTTACGAAACGATCTTGCGTGACCTGCAAAGCGCGGGCAACTATGGCGAATTTTATACGCCGCGTGCATTGACAGAATTCATTACGGAAATGGTTAATCCTCGCCTTGGCGAAAAAGTATTAGACCCTGCCTGCGGTACAGGCGGCTTTTTGACGAGCGCCATTGAAAATATCCGCAAGAAGGATGTCAAAGGTGTTGATGATCTCAAAGAGCTGGAAAAAACCATTCACGGCATGGAATTAAAACCACTGCCCTTTATGCTTTGCGTTACCAATCTGATTTTGCATGATATTGAAGTGCCCAATATTGATTATACCGACAGCTTGAATCGTGAATATACTTCTATCGGACTAAAAGACAAGGTTGATGTGATACTTGCCAATCCGCCTTTTGGCGCATCGGTTGCCGACAAAGTGGAAACAAACTTTCCTGTAAATTTCCGGACGACGGAAAGCGCCGATCTCTTTTTAATGCTGATGGTGCGTTATTTAAAAGACGGTGGACGCGCCGGTATTGTTTTGCCGGATGGTTCTCTCACCGGTGACGGCGTGAAACAACGCATCCGCCAACACTTCCTTGAAAACTGTAATCTGCATACCATTGTGCGACTACCAAATTCAGTATTTCAGCCCTATGCCAGTGTTGCCACTAATCTGCTTTTCTTTGAAAAAGGCAAACCTACAAAAAATATCTGGTATTGGGAACACAAACTTCCTGAAGGTGTGAAAGCTTACAGCAAAACCAAGCCCATTCAGAAAGGTGAATTTGACACTCTCAAAAAGTGGTGGAAGAAACGCAAAGAAAATGAGCAGGCTTGGAAGATCTCAATTGATTCGATTATTGCTAACGGCTTTAACCTTGATATAAAAAATCCCCATACGCCGGAAGTTGTTCATGAATATACCAGCGCCGAGCTTGTAAAACTATTACACGATTCCTTTAGAAAGAGTGATGAACTTCTCATTAAATTGAAAGCAGAGTTAAAGAATGAGTGAATGGAAACCGATAGACGAACTTTTCGATTTTGAAAAAGGTTCATTGCAAAGTTCAAAATGCACACCCGGCAAATATACCTTTGTTACCGCTGCTGAAGACTGGAAAACGCATTCAAGTTATACGCATGATTGCGAAGCTTTAATATTTGCAATGGCCGCTTCTGGCTCACTTGGCAGAACGCATTACATAAAAGGTAGGTTCATTTCCAGCGATCTTTGTTTCATTTTAACACCAAAGCAGGGGTTACGTCTCGATTTAACTTTCTATTACAGACTCTTTAATTTTCTGCGATCTGATATTGTAAAAAAAACAGCAACCGGTACTTCAAAATTAGCAATTAACCAGGCTAACTTTGGTGCATATAAACTGCCATACTTTGATTACGATCATCAATTGATTTTCAGAAATAAAATAGAAAAAATAAATGGCATTAGTGAAAATTTTTCTCAGGGGCTGGAAGAACAATTATCTTTCTTTAAACAATTACGTCAGTCAATACTGCGAGAAGCCATCGAGGGTAAACTTACTGCAGATTGGCGGAAGAAAAATCCAAAATTAATCAGCGGCGAAAATCACGCTTCAAAATTGCTCGAAAAAATCAAAGCCGAAAAAGAACGATTAATAAAAGAGGGTAAAATAAGAAAAGAAAAACCACTTGCACCAATAACGACTGCTGAAAAGCCATTTGATTTACCGCGCGGTTGGGTATGGTGTCGGCTTGGAGAAATTTGTAGGGATGTCGCCACAGGGCCTTTTGGCTCAATGCTTCATAAATCAGATTATGTTGACGATGGTATTCCTATTGTAAATCCGACACATATTATTAACGGTCAAATATCATCTGATGGCAGAAAGTGTATATCCAAAAAAACAAAAGAACGGCTGAAAAGATATACATTAGTAAAAGATGATTTGGTGATTGCTCGACGCGGTGATTTAAGTAAGTGTGCAGTAGTACAAGACGAACAAGATGGCTGGCTTTGTGGTACGGGATCGTTTTTTATTAGAGGTTTGAATATCGATAAAAAATATTTTTGTTTAGTGTATACGTCTAAAAAAGCGCAAACCTTTTTAATACAAGATTCGATAGGTCAGACTATGGACAATCTTAATCAAAAACTTTTACGTAAACTACCAATTGCTCTTGCCCCAATTTCAGAGCAACAAGCTATCGTTGCGCGAGTGGACAATCTTATGACCATGATTGACGAACTGGAAAAACAGGTCACAGAACGCAAAGACAAATCCGAACGACTGATGCAATCAGTATTACGCGAGGCGTTTGAGAGCAAAGGATAAAACATTTTTGATTCGTTTGCTCATAAACGCTTTAACAAAAAATCATTTCACTTTCTCACGGACATAATCAATCAGTTTATTTTTCTTTCCTGACGCCCTTAAATGGATCGTGGTCGGATTTTTGATCAATAAATTTGCCGGTTTCCGTATCACGTTTTACCCAGCGATCGTTTTGAGGATTATACGTTTGCGAACGTTCCGTTACCTGTCCGTGCCGATGATTATCACCGTAAGGCGGATTTTTAGCCATAATGATTCATCTCCTTTAGTTATATTTTACAGTTCTTTGCAATAGAGGGAGGCCATAAACCTTCTCTTTCAACTCTTCTTTTTATTACATCTGTAGAAACTCCGAAAGGTTTACAAATCGTTGGGGATATTCTTGATAAAACAGCATCGGGATCATTTTCTAAATATTCTGCCAGATTATTGTCCCTGATAATATTGGCAGCTTGACCAATCGCAGATACCAGTTCGTTATGCGGCACCAGTAAACGTCCGGCAAATTCGTTAGCCTGCCATTCAAAATTGCCATATTCACTTTCCGAAACATTAAGAATAAAGTTTTTCCATGCCGCCGGATCAGTCAGATCAAATGTTGTAAATACTTCGCTATGAAGAAAAAAGTGCCCAAGTTCATGGGCAAATGAAAATCTCATTCGATTAGCATTTTTTTCATTCATGTAAAGGTCATAATCAACAACAATACCGGTTAAATCTATTTTTAAATAGGCATCCATATCGGTGGAAAAAGAGAGGCCTCGTTTTGGCTCAGGTAGAAGTTTAAGCCTGAATTCGATAATTTGTTCTATATCAACCGGTAATGTACCCTCAGGCCAGTATTTATTTCGGACGTTATCGGCAATAGACCAGAGCGCACTTTTATCTATCCATTTGCACCTGAACTCGCTGGGATTCAATTATTAGTTCTCCTTTTTAATCATATTGATCAGTTTGTCCAATTCCTCGGCTGTCGGTTTATCACTGCGAACGGTGCGAAAGAACATGGGCAGCGCTTTCAAAACTTCCTCATCTGATCGTATGTCTTCAGGAATAATACCGGCGTCAATATTGGCCAGATCTTTCATCTCTTTCCAGATTTCAGATCCAACTTTAATACCCAGGACTTGCGCTATTTTCTTTAATTTTTCTTCATCTTGCGGCGGTGCTAATAAGCCTCGTTCAATTTTGCTCCAGTTGCTGGCGTCTATTTCAGCCTGCTTGCAGAATTCCCTGAGACTCATTTCTTTTTTCATCCGTATTTCTTTTATGAAATCTCCGTACATAAAAGAATCCTCCTTCTTTTTTATGCTTTTAAATTTGGTTTAAATATCATGTGGTAAAATTATTACCACGTGGTTTTAATATAACCACACTGATAAAAAAGTCAAGAGTTTTTTTAGGGAAAAATGGCGCAGGTACAATAAAACCGAAACCGGGGACAGCGCCCTATTTTAATAACATAATAATATCAATTGTTTACAAGAGATTTTTCAATTGCTTTCTGGATGCCGGTTTTCACCGGCATGACGAAAAAGAATCCTCCTCCGTCGCTACGCGACACCTTCGCCAGCGGAGGTAAACGGAACGGTTTGTAACCGTTCCCTACTTTTTATATGGGGCTTTTTCGGAACGGTTTGTAACCGTTCGCTACAACAAAACATAATAATACTGGATACCGGCCTGCGCCGGCATGACGGAAAAGAATCCTCCTCCGTCGCTTTGCGACACCTCCTCCAGAGGAGGACACACAAAACGGAACGGTTTGTAACCGTTCCCTACTTTTTATATTGGGCTTTTTCGGAACGGTTTGACGAAATCCGGGGACGCCTTACCGGTTTTTTTAATGCCGTGTTTCCTCATCCTTCGCTTCATGACTCTTCGACGGGCTCAGGGCGACGCCTCCTCCAGGGGAGGACACAGGAGATCGCCACGCTTTCTGAGAGAAAGCTCGCGATGACATAACCCGCATGACGGGCATCGGTAGGTGCGATAAATAAAAAAGCCCCCACACTTGCAACATATCGGGCTGCAAATGCTGGAGGCTGTTGATAAATTCTTTTTTAAGGTACTAGCCCCCTCCGCTACGCTTCGGGGATAAGTGACTCCAGCAAGTTTCAGTACGCTTCGCTTCTGAAACTTGGGACTCACTAATAGTTCTCGGCCAGGACTTCGTAGTAGGCCTGCGGATGTTTGCAGGCGGGGCATTCCTTGGGAGCCTCGTCTCCTTCATGGATATAACCGCAGTTAATGCAGTGCCACTTGACCTTCGCCTTCTTTTTAAAGACTTCGCCGTTGGCTATGTTTGCCGCCAGTTTGCGGTATCTTTTTTCGTGCGCCATTTCCACTTCGGCTATTTCTTCAAATGAAGTCGCCACTTCGGGAAAGCCTTCTTCTTTGGCTATTTTTGCAGCTTCGGCATAAAGAACGGTCCATTCCATGTTTTCGCCTGCCGCCGCCGCTTCCAGATTGCTTTTGGTATCACCGATGACGCCCGCGGGATATGATGCGGTGATTTCTACCTCGCCGCCCTCAAGATATTTGAAAAACACCTTGGCGTGCTCTTTTTCGTTATCCGCCGTTTCCAGGAATATGCGCGATATCTGCTCATATCCCTCTTTTTTGGCCGCGCTGGCAAAAAAAGTGTAACGGTTTCTTGCCTGTGATTCTCCGGCAAATGAAGCCAGCAGATTTTTCTCTGTTTTTGTCCCTTTAATCGATTTAGCCATCTCTCATCTCCTTTCAATGATTTGTTTTTGATAAGTTAAACACGGTCGCGGATTAATCAATGGGTCATTTGATTTTTTTTCCGATGGAAAACGCATCTCCCAGATATTGACCCACCCCATGATAGTGGCGGCTCTCCGGCGCGTAAATGATGGGCTGTATTTTCATGATATCGGGCAGGCCATCCCCGCCCAGCATGGTCTCGTCAACTTTGACATCCACAATCTCGCCGATGAAATGCGTGTGAATTCCAATTTCGATATGATTAACAAGGCGGCATTCCAGAATCATGGGGCATTCGCTGATATACGGGGCGTCAACTTTCTCGCTTTTGACAGCCGTCATCCCCGCCGCCGCGAATTTATCCGTGTTTCTGCCGGAAGCGATGCCGCAATAATCGGCAATTTCAACCTGTTTGGCCGAGGGCACATTGACCGTAAACGCCTTTCTCTCCAAGATACTGCCGTTTGTGTAGGTTGCTCCCCTCAGGGAAACTGCCACGCACGGAGGCTTGGAACTGCATACGCCGCCCCATGCGATGGCGGCGGCATTGGGCTTTCCGTTTTTATCATAGGTCCCTATCAGCCATAAAGGCGCAGGATAAGCCAACGTTGTTGCACCAAAAGATTTTTTCATAAAAATGCTCCTTAAGTAATTATTCAATAAATTGTCAGGCTTGACGGATTTTTATAAATAATTTGCAGCGGAAATTCAATTTATTAAAAATTCAATTAATTTATCGGCAAATTTGTAGTAGAATAAATCAACTTTAGTTGAGGAGGATACATTTATGACCACGATTATGCCGGATTCTGAAAATGTGCAAAGAGCAATCAAATGGGTATCTGCAAATCTGGAGGAAAAAAATGAGCCCTTGCAGAAACTTGTAGAAAAAGCCGTATTCAAGTTTGATTTATCTCCCAAAGATACGGATTTTCTGACCAATTTTTTCCGTGAGAGCAGGTCGGACAAATAAGCGCCATATCAGATTTACCGCGTTAATAAGCTCAGGCAACGGGTTTTGTTCGGCCTGAGCTTATTTTTTATCAGGCGTTGATAATGTTTTTTTCACGCTTTGAGCTTCGTTTTACTCGCTCTCAGCTTGTCTCGTTATCCCGCTCCGCTTCGCTTCGGGGATAGTTCCCAATACCCTCCGGCTATTGGATAGTTCGACTTGCCAATTCCAATACGCTCCGCTTTTGGAATTGGAGTCTCAATACGACTTACGCTTTGAGCTTCGTTTTACTCGCTCTCAGCTTGTCCCGTTATCCCGCTCCGCTTCGCTTCGGGGATAGTTCGACTTACGCTTTGAGCTTCGTTTTACTCGCTCTCAGCTTGTCTCACTATTTTCTGAGCAATTCCCTTATCTCGGTAAGCAGTTCCTGATCTTTGGTCAGCGGCGCGGGCTCCGCGGCTTGCTCCGCTTTGTTTTTCATCATCGCGCCCAGAAACTTGACAATAAAGAAATACAAAGCCAGAGCGACAATCAGAAAGTTTACAATTTCCCCGATGAACAGTCCGTAAGGGACTTCCTTCCCGCTGATAACCCATTTCCATCCCAAGTATCCCTGTTCGCCCGGAATGACAACACTGACAAGAGGCATGATGATATGCTTGACCAGTGAATCAACAATCTTGCCAAAGGCCGCGCCGATAATAACACCGATGGCCAGATCAACGACATTTCCTTTTAATGCGAAATTTTTAAACTCGTCCATCATCGCCGATACTTTTTTTGGGGCATTCATATGACCTCCTATCCGGTTTAATTAATCTATTTTGGACATCTCCTCATAAATTCTGATTTCGATTATATTAAAAAAAGTCTCATACTGCTTTTGTTCCAATAGCCTGCGCATTTGCCAGCCGTTTTCCGTTTTCTTTTCCGTTGTCACCGCCAGAATAACTTCACTTTGCCTCCAGTCGATTTTACGGACATAAGCGGCTGCTTTTGTGCGCCACTCGCCGGTCGTTACATAGTCTGATTCCACATAGTTTTCCTCAAAATTTATGGTGACATCGGAGCCGATGTTTTTTTCTTTGATAACTCGTGCAATGGCCCGGAGAATCGGCTTTTCTTTTGCTTCATAAACATGTCTGTACTTATCCGGCGTCTGTATGACGGTGGTGCCGAATTCAGGATAACATGCAATAATATTCAATATAAAAAATGAGAGCGCAAAAAGGATAACATATTTTTTTTTATTCATCGTTTTATTCTTCTTTTGACCGGCGGCCGGTACTTATGGTTTGTTGCCGTTTATCCACCAGTCCCCTTTTTCCTTGAACCACCAAAGACAGGAATCCGTTTTGATAATTCTTTCGGCAAGTTTTTTCCCGTTTTCCGTGGTTAGCCTCTGCACAGCGTAACTTATCCATTCTTCCGAATACTTATTTCCAAGATCGCCGCATTCCTTCAACTGGAGAATCAGGGCAATCTGATCGGCGTCCCTCGCAATCAGGGATTCCCGCGTTTCTTTGCGGTTGAATTCATCGATCGCTTCTTTAATATCTTTTCCGAAAGAAAGACTTTCCGTCAATTCCGCTACGGCTTTTTCCTCGTCAACCTTGACATACTTCTTGTTGACATAATTCATGTCTCCGGTACGCGCTTCGGGCAAATCGTGAAGAATGCACATTTTCAGAACCCTCGGTTCGTCCAAAGATTCATCCATTTTACATAGCGTATAGCCGGTAAAAACCGTTCGTAAAATGTGCTCGGCGACCGATTCATCGCCGCTGCCCAGAAACTGATAACCGCTGCGCGGCGTCCGGCTGAGCATGCCGACTTCAAAAAGAAAATTTGCGATACTGTCCATTTTATCCCTTTTTCAATACCTTTATCCTGTTAGTCATCATTTCCGCAATTTTCGTTATCTGCAACTGGATGGACGCAACGCTTTCGTGCCTCATGGCGATTACTTTGTCCAGCTGTTCTTTCCAGTGCTCCAGGGATTCTATTTCGTTCTCCCTGATTTTTTTCTCGAATCGCTCCTGATACTCCCTGATAAACAAATCCGATGAACTCATCTGCGCCATCCTGCTATCTCCTTTCATAATTTCGAGCATTATATCACTGCATCTCTATCATGCAACAACGAATTTATAAATCATAATTTGACACACTCCATCAAATAATATATCAGGGATGCAAATATAAGTCTGAGGTAGAAACAGGAATGGCACAAAAACCGGAAAAAGAGGATATAGCAGGCGGTCAGGCGATAATTGAAGGCGTTATGATGCGTCACGGCAACAAGATTGCCGCTGCCGTAAGAAAACCCGATAATGAAATTGTCTTTCAGGAACGGGAATACATTCCCCTGAGCAAACGATATAAGGTTCTGGGATGGATGTTTATCCGCGGAACCATCTCTCTTTTTGAAATGATGATACAGGGATTCAAATGCCTGATGTTTTCCGCCGATATAGCCATGGAGCAGGAAGCCAGAAAACCCAAAGACTGGGAAATGTATCTTACTTTTTTAATCAGTTTCTCCATTGCCATCTTTTTCTTTGTCGTTGTCCCCGCGTTTTTCTTTACAAAAATTAAGTTTTATATCGATAACCTGATTCTGTTGAATGTTCTGGAAGGCCTGGTCCGCCTGGGCATGTTTCTCGGTTTTCTCTCGGCAACACTTTTTATGGCCGATATGAGGCGCGTTTATATGTATCACGGCGCAGAACATAAAACCGTATTTGCCTGGGAGTCGGGAGAGGAACTGACCGTCGAAAATGTCAAAAAATATTCGACCCGTCACCCCCGCTGCGGAACCAGCTTTATTCTGTTTGTCATGATTGTATCCATTCTGGTATTCTCCCTGCTCGGACGTCCCGATTTTCTGCACAGAGTCCTTTATAAAATACTGCTTCTCCCCGTCGTGTCGGGCATTTCTTATGAAGCCATCCGTTACACGGGGAAACACAGTCACTTAAAACTGGTGCAACTTCTCAGCTGGCCCGGACTCATGCTGCAAAGAATCACAACCCGGGAACCTTCCGACGATCAGCTTGAAGTCGCCATCGCCGCCATGAAAAAAGTAATATAAGATAGGGTTGCTTAAAACGCTCATTTGCTTTGCTGATTTTTTCCAATCCACCCCCCCATATAAATGATTGACTTTTCATGCTAATTGAAGTATTTAATTAAACTATATAATATTTTTAATAACTCAACCAGGGGGAAGTCACTAATGTTTAAGCGGTACGTTTTTGCTCTGTTCTTTGTAATTGTTTCAATTGCCTTGGTTTATCAACCGGTAATAGCAAAAGAAGATACTGCCCAGCTGAAACTCAGAAAAACTGCAATATCCCAAAAAAGATTATATACTTACACGGTTAAAGAGGGAGAGGTTATTGCAAATATCATAAAAAATATTCCCGGTGTTCAGGAAAAAGATGTGCCCAGATACCATCACCTGATTAAAGAACTTAATCCGGACATAGAAGATATCGACAAACTTGAAGCCGGGCAAATGCTCGTGATGCCCGGGAAACCGCTAAGCGAAGCGCAAAAAGCCAAAGCCGATACGCAACCCGCTCCAAAGGAAGAAATCAAAGTTGCCCAAACGTCACCCGCCGAATCTGCCGGGGAATCCGGAATTTCCGCATCTGCCGCAGCAGGTAAAGGCAAGTTATACAGAATCAAAAGAGGCGATACCTTAACCAGAATTATCTACCGCGAGTTAAAACCGAAAAGAATTAATTTTTACAGGACATTGAGGGCCGTCAAATCCATCAATCCCAGCATTAAAAATGTCAATAAGATTTACGCCGGCACAGTTATCAAACTGCCCGGAGAAACCGTTTTTGTCAAAACAAGTGAAGATATTAAAACACCGACAATGGAAATGGCGGCAGCTTCTGAAAAATCCGGCCAGCCGACCACGATAGTCGAAGTAAAAGAAAAGAAAACGATGCCTCCGGAAGCCCGTCTTGCCGCGCTGAAACAAATCATCAGCCAGATGAACGGATCGATTATTTCAACAGGCAATTATTATCTTCCGATCCCCAAAGCAGGACAGGTTACGATTGATTGTTCCCAAATTCCGGTTGTCGAATTTGACGACGGCACAACCGTATTTGTTGATCTGGAAAATCGCGCCCACAGCAATCTGAAAAAAATGATCAGCGACAACTGGTCGAACTACAACCTTGTAAGAGTGACCAATGATGATGACCTCTTCAGTATTTTGATAAAAGTCATCGGCAGTACAAAGAACTACAGCATGATCAAAAGCAACAAACCGATGATAATAGGTAAGCTTCCACCCGTGGAGTTGGTGGTTGACTGGGTCATTATGAAATCCCGTAATGGCCAGAAACCTGAACCTATCCAGGGATTGCGCTCGATTTATGAAAACAGCCCGCTTTTACCTAAATCGGTAAAGAACTATTCTCATAATAACGGGCTAACCATAACCGAAATTTCCGGGGAATCAGGCATAGTCGACAAGCCGGAAGAAGTATATTCCCTGCCGGAAATTTCTGTTTTCCCGAAGACATCGGCCAAGGATTTTTCTTACGGCCTGATTTCTTTCCTGGGACTGGCCGCCGAGAGAGATGTTGATATCAAGTTATTCGATAAAGCAAAAGACGGCTTTGATCTTTCCATCAAAGCGGATATGGTGGTCAATAAGGAAAATAAAAAGTATGTTATATACACTCAGGCGCTTTCACAGCAATTTATCAATGCGCTGAAACAGGCCGGCCATGAAACCATTTTAGTCAATGATAGTGAAACCATTGAAAAAGTCGTTGACAATATCCTGAACGGACTTGATATACCTTTTTCTCACGGCACTTATAAATTTTCCGGGCTTGAGAAGAATCAGGCTCCCTATGCCGTAAAATTCGCCGGTATCAGAATTTATCAGTTATTGTATGTTGTTGATTTTGAGTTTGATCCTGAATTGCGCGGATTGCTCAAAGAGGTATGGTCTGTCGATATAGCCAGATATTGATGAATTTGTAAAAAATTCCGGATACCCGGAAAAAATATTCGGTATTTTTCAAAATGTTTTGCCCCGGATATGCATTTCTGTATCCCTCACGGTTCCATGCGCAGTCGCCTGATTAAGAATCGATACGGATGTTTAATAATAATTAACTATGATCAAGGCAATCTCTCTTTTTTCCGGCGGATTAGACAGTATACTGGCAGTAGAGCTTGTACGCAGGCAAAACATCGATGTTCAATGCCTTACCTTCACAACGCCTTTTTTTGACCCCCATAAAGCCCGGGCAGCAGCAAAGCAGAACCATTGGCCTCTGATTATTCAGGATATAACCGCCGAACATCTCGAGATGCTTAAAGCGCCCCGGTATGGCTACGGCAGGAATATGAATCCCTGCATAGACTGCCATACCCTGATGCTGAAAATGGCCGGTAAAAAGATGGAAGAAACCGGAAGCAGTTTCATTATTACCGGAGAAGTTCTCGGACAGCGTCCCATGTCGCAAAACAAACAATCTCTTCACACTGTGGCTAAAAATTCAGGTTATCAGGATTATATTTTACGGCCGTTAAGCGCGAGTCTGCTTGACCCGATAAAAGCGGAAAAAGATAACCTGATTGATCGTTCACGATTGCTGTCCATTCAGGGACGCGGCCGTAAAGAACAGATCAAACTGGCCGCGGATTTCGGTATCATGGATTACGCACCGCCTGCCGGAGGATGCCTGCTGACCGATCCCATCTTTTCCCGCCGCCTGCGAGATTTATTC
>CAYMWM010000061.1:0-19148 GCA_964394185.1 uncultured Smithella sp. | reverse complement strand
TGGATTATCACCGCTGTATCGGTTGCAGGCTTTGCATGGCCGCCTGCCCTTACGGCGCAAGAAGCATGAATTTCCGGGATCCCCGGCCGTTTATTGCAAAAATAAATACGGATTTTCCGACGCGTACCAAAGGCGTTGTGGAAAAATGCAATTTCTGCGAGGAGCGGCTGGTCAAAGGCCTCCTTCCCGCCTGTGTTACGGCCTGCAAAAACAAAGCCCTGATTTTCGGCGATGTGGAAAATCCCGGTTCAGAAATAATGCTTTTGCTGGGTCAGCGTTTTAATCTGCGAAGGCGGGCGAACCTGGGGACGGTCCCGCAGATTTATTATCTGTTATGAGGAACCTATGCTGGAAAAAGCTTTAAGAGGAAGCCGCGGATACCGGGCATGGATAGCATTCCTGATAATCGTCTTTGCGTGCGGTTTTATCTTTTACCTGCGACAGCTGGATTATGGTCTGGGTATTACAGGTATGAGCCGGGATGTTTCCTGGGGTCTTTATATTGCCCAGTTTACTTTTCTGGTCGGTGTGGCCGCTTCAGCCGTTATGCTGGTTTTGCCTTACTACCTGCATGATTACAAGGCATTTGGTAAAATCACCGTTATGGGTGAATTTCTCGCCGTTGCCGCCATCTTCATGTGCATATTATTCATTTTCGTTGATCTCGGTCAGCCTTCCCGTGTGATGAATATTTTGTTGTATCCGACACCCAACTCGATTTTATTCTGGGACATGGTTGTCATTTCCGGTTATCTGTTGATTAACATGATTACCGGCTGGGTCATCCTGTCCTGTAATCGCAAGGAAATACCGCCGCCTGGCTGGGTCAAGCCGTTAATCTACCTGTCCATTCCCTGGGCGATCAGTATTCACACCGTAACGGCTTTCATCTATGCCGGTTTACCGGGCAGGAGTTTCTGGCTTACCGCCATTATGGCGCCCCGTTTTCTGGCGTCTGCTTTTGCTTCGGGTCCGGCGCTGCTGATTATCTTTTGCCTGATTCTGAAGCGTCTGGGGCGTTTTGACGCAGGCACTAAAGCTATTGAGGCGATGTCGAAAATTGTTGCCTACGCGCTGGCTGTCAGTATTTTCTTTGTTCTTGTGGAACTCTTTACTGTTTTTTACAGCGGACTACCCGAGCACGAAGCGCATTTTATTTATCTGTTTGCTGGGCTTCATGGCAATAGCAATCTTGTCCCCTGGATGTGGACTTCCACCGTGCTGGCATTTGGAGCAATGGTCATGTTGATCATCCCGAAAATCCGCCGCAATGAATTCTTATTGGCAATAGCCTGCATAGCCGTTTTTGTTTCTCTCTGGATTGAAAAAGGACTCGGTCTGGTCATCACCGGTTTCATCCCGTCGCCGCTGGAGGCAATCACTCCTTACGTTCCGACGGTAACGGAAATCGGCATTACACTTGGTGTCTGGGCGTTCGGATTTCTTATCTTGACATTATTTTATCAGATTTTTGTCGCTGTCCGTCGCGATATTGACGGCGTTTCCGGCACGAATTCCGAGAAAATAGGGATTTGAGGAATTGAATATGAAGATTCTGGTTTTAAATTGCGGCAGCTCTTCACTCAAATACAAACTCTTTGAGATGAAAACAAACGATGTGCTGGCGCAGGGTCAGGCGGACCGTATCGGACTGACCGACGCTACGTTTCGGCACGATGTCAGGGGGCGGCAAAGCTCAACTGAAAAATTACCGCTTACGAATCATTACGATGCGGTTCACCAACTGCTTACCGTTCTTACGGATAAGAAGCAGGGGATTCTGAACGACATGAATGAAATCGGCGGTGTCGGGCACCGTGTGGTACACGGCGGTGAACATTTCCGCTCGTCGGTTGTCGTCGATTCCGCTGTAAGGCAGATACTCGAGTCAACCAAAACACTCGCGCCGCTCCATAATCCGCCGAATCTGATGGGAATCGATGTGTGTACCAAACTGATGCCCGGCGTGCCTCAGGTAGCGGTCTTTGATACGGCTTTTCACCAGACCATGCCTGCCTATGCCTATACTTACGCGATTCCTTATCGTTATTATACGGAAGATCATGTCCGCAGATACGGTTTCCACGGCATTTCACACCGGTATGTGGCGGGCCGGACTGTTGAAATCCTGCAAAGGAAGCCGAAGGATTTGAAAATCATTACCTGTCATCTGGGAGCAGGTTCCAGTCTCTGTGCGGTGGCGGGCGGGGAATCGAAAGATACGTCCATGGGTTTTACACCGCTTTCGGGTCTGGTCATGAGCACGCGCTGCGGCGATATCGATCCTGCTATTTTATCTTTTCTTGCTCAAAAAGAGCACATTACGCTTAAGCAGGTTATCGAAATATTAAATCGCGAAAGCGGTGTTTTGGGGATTTCCGGCATTTCTCCGGATTTTCGTGATCTGGTAGCGCAGGCCGGTTTGAACAATGAACGCGCGCGGCTGGCGCTTGCTGTTTACGCCTACAGTGTGGCCCGGGGGATTGGCTCACTGATTCCGGCTGCCGGTGGATTAGACGTGCTGGTATTCACCGCGGGAATCGGTGAAAACTCACCACAGGTACGGCAGCAAATCTGCAATTTTCTGTCCTGGCTGGGCATTGTTCTGGATGAAGAAAAAAACAACGCTGGAAACAATGAAAGAACAATTTCCGCGCAGGAATCAAAAATCAGGGTTCTGGTTGTGCCAACGGATGAAGAAAAGATGATCGCCAGAGAGTCATGGGCGGTTTTACAAAAACATAAAAATGCGTTTAAATGAAACCGCATTTTAAACAATTCATTGATGAAAATATTGGAGGTAATAAAAATGAAAAAAATTAAAATGACACCCAGCGAAGCAATTGTCGAGACACTGCTTGCGGAAGGCGTGGATCATGTGTGCGGTATCGTCGGATCCGCCTTCATGGACATGCTTGATCTTTTTCCGTCGGCAGGCATCCGGTTTATTCCGGTTCGTCATGAACAGAGCGCCGCTCATATGGAAGATGCGTACTGCCGTATTTCCGGCCGTTGCGGTGTTGTTACCGGCCAGAACGGCCCTGGCATTACCAACATGGTCACGTCCGTGGCGGCGGCCAATATGGGCCATACGCCCCTGGTCATCATATCTCCGTCGGCGGGTACACCCACCATCGGCTGGGACGGATTTCAGGAATGCGACCAGATGTCCGTTTTCCGTGCGATAACAAAGGCGGTCGTCCGGGTGCCTCATCCCAAAAGAGCCGCCGACTGCCTGAGAACGGCTTTTCGTATCGCCTATGCCGACCGTGGTGCAGTCCTTTATGATATTCCCCGCGATTATTTCTATGGCGAACTGGAAGAGAAGATTTTGAAACCATCCCAGTACCGTGTGGACGCCAGGGGCTGCGGTTCCATTGAGCAGCTGGAGCGGGCGGCCGAACTTCTTTCCAAAGCTAAAAAACCGGTCATCGTTTCCGGACGCGGTGTGGTTGATGCCGATGCCCTGGACATCGTCAAGGCCATCGCTGAACATCTGACGGCTCCCGTGGCTGTAACCTATCTGCACAATGACGCCTTCTACGGCAATCATCCGCTGTATGCCGGCCCTATCGGTTACATGGGGTCCAAGGCAGCCATGAAAACATTGGCTCAGGCAGACGTCATGCTGGCCATCGGCACAAGGCTTTCTGTCTTTGGAACATTGCCGCAATATGACATCAATTATTTCCCGGAGAATGCCAAGATTATCCAGGTGGACATCAATCCGAAACACATCGCCCGGACGCATCCCATAGAAGTCGGAATAATCGGCGATGCGAAAGAAGCGACTGTGGAAATTCTCAAGCGCCTGAAAGCAATCGACGGTAAACGCAAGCCTGATGCCAAACGCATAGACGCTGTGGCGAAGGAAAAAAAGAAATGGGAAAAGGAAATTGTGGCTCTGGCCATGGTCAAGGGCAATCCCATCAATCCCCGTCGCGTACTGCTGGAGATGTCCAGAGTTATGCCGGATGACGCGATCCTGACCACGGACATCGGTAATGTCGCTTCGACGGCCAACAGCTATTTCAAATTCAACAATTCCAGACGGCACGTTGCCGCTTTGACTTTCGGTAATACCGGCTTTGCTTATCCCGCGGCATTGGGAGCCCAACTGGCCCGCCCTGACTCGCCGGTTGTCGCCATTATCGGGGACGGCGCCTGGGGCATGAGCCTGCACGAAGTCAGTACGGCCGTGGAGCACAATCTTCCGGTTGTGGCCTGCGTGTTCCGCAACATGTGGTGGGGCGCCGAAGCCAAAAACCAAGTGGACTTTTACAATAACCGTTTCATTGGTGTTGATATACCGACACCGCAAAGCTTTGTGCCTGTGGCCAAAGCCATGGGCGCGCACAGCATTCAGGTCGACCGTCCCGAAGATATCCGGGAGGCCTTCCTGGAGTGTATCAAATGCCGTAAACCGACTGTTCTGGAGTTTCTGGTGGATGGCAAACAATTGGCGCCGCCGTTCAGAAAAGACGCTTTGTCCCTGCCGTCAAGATTTTTACCCAAGTATTCCAACTTGGATTACCACAACTGGTTTAAAGGATGAAATTATGTATGAAGATTTAAAAGGAAAAACCGCTGTTGTCACAGGTTCGGGTAAGAAAACCGGAATCGGGTATGCCATTGCTGAAAAACTGGCCTCATTCGGATGCAATATTGTCATTGCCGATTTGGGGGTTGCGCCGGAACCTGCGGAGTCTCTGAAATCCGCGACCAGCGAAGAAATGAACGCCATTGCGGCCCAACTGGCAAAAACATTCGGCGTCAAAACTCTGGCCATAGCTGTTGATGTTACGGACAATAAAGATATCAACGCCATGATGGAGGAGATCAAAGGCAAATTCCAACGAATCGATATTCTTTGCAACAATGCAGGAGCATCCTTCGGCGTTCCCAACACGGTTCTGGGGTACGATGAAGCAGCCTGGATCAAAACCATCGAGGTGAATCTGTTTTCCGTCTTCCGGATGTCACGGGCTGTCATACCACTCATGGCCGGCAAACCGGCGGTGATTATCAATACGGCATCCCGCGCGGGGAAAGTTCCCCCCATTTTCAACAGCGCCTACGCCGTGGCGAAAGCGGGAGTCATCATGCTGACAAAAACCATGGCCAGAGAAATGGGCGGAACCGGCATCAGGGTCAATGCAATTTGCCCGGGACAAATCGCAACGGATCTGGAACGATGGCGTTTTGGCCTGGAGGCTTCAGTTTTAGGCACGACGGCTGAACATCAGGAAAAGGAAATGTGCAAGACCATTCCGCTGGGGTATATAGGACTGCCCGGTGAAGCGGCTGATCTGGCTGTTTTTCTTGCGTCCGACGCTTCACGGTACATTACGGGACAGGCCATTAACATTGATGGCGGCCAGTGTATGGAATTATAAGAAATAAGATTTATTATCAGGAGGTAATATTATGGATAACATTATCGGCGGCAAGCTTGTTGCGGATGCCCTGGTCGAACAGGGTGTCGATTATATTTTTACTTTGAGCGGCGGTCATATTACGCCCATTTACCAGTATTTGGAAAAAACAAACATTACGCTATTTGACACGCGTCATGAACAGGCCGCTGTTTTTATGGCTGAGGCATGGGCCAGAATGAACCGCAAACCGGCGGTGGCCATGGTGACGGCAGGCCCCGGCTTTACGAATGCCTTAACCGGTATCGCGAGTACCCGTCTTTCCAACGCGCCGGTCATTCTTATCTCGGGCTGTGTGGGACTCGACAGTGTCGAAAAACTCGATCTCCAGGATATGACGCAGCTTCCTGTTATCGAGCCGATGGTTAAAAAAGCATTGGTCTGTCATCTTCCCGAAAGAATTCCCGAATACATAGACATGGCTTTCCGTATTGCCATGAGCGGCAGGCCCGGTCCTGTTTATCTGGAACTACCCTGCAATATGCTTAATGCCAAGGTGAATATGGCTGCGGTTAGGAAAATCCATACGACGATGGAATCCAGACCTGTGGATCGTGAGAATACTAGAGCGGTTGTTGACCTTCTCAAGGCGGCAAAAAATCCGATTGTAATAGGAGGAAGCGGCCTGTGGTATTCGGACGCCGAAAAGGAAATCATCGAATTGGTGGAAAAGATCGGCATTCCGGCATATACAGGAGGAGCGGGACGCGGCGTGATTCCCGATACGCATCCTCTTTGTTTCGAGTCTTCTCTGGCCATCCGTCCGGGTTCGGCCATGAGTGCGCTGATGACGACCGACCTGGTTTTATTCCTGGGTGGCCGGTTGAGCCTTTTCTATATTTTTGGTGATATTTTTCCGTCAACGGCAAAGTTCATACAGGTCGACATCGCGCCGGATGAAATCGGGCGCAACCGCACTATTGATCTGGCCATTGTCAGCGACATCAAGGCTTTTCTCAAGGAGATTAACGGCATTCTTGATGAACAAAAAATCGGAGAAACTCTGAAGAAGCAGTATCAGCCCTGGGTGGACACGGTTCGAGCCGCTGATGAAAGCGGTAAGAAGGACGCAAAAACCATGTGGGAGGCCAAAACCGTGCCGATGCATCCCATGCGTCTGGCTAACGAAATCAATAAATTCATGGACCGGGATGATGATATTGTTGTTGCCGATGGCGGTGATACCTCGACCTGGATGGGGATGACGCGAACCATCGTCAAAGGTGGTACATACCTTGATTATGGCCTTTACGGCTGTCTGGCTGTCGGCATTCCTTATGCCAATGCCGCTAAATTGAAATATCCGGACAAGCGCGTTCTTCTTATCGTAGGCGACGGGGCGGTCGGATTCAACTTTATGGAATTTCATACGGCAATCCGCAAAAAGCTTCCCATTGTTGTTGTTATAGCCAATGATCAGTCCTGGGGCATGATTATGCACAGCCAGCAGCTGCGGCTCGGACACAATATTCCCAATGGAACGGAACTGGGCTGGGTCGATTATCATAAGATGGTGGAAACACTGGGTGGCTTCGGCATCTGCGTGGAAAAACCGGAAGATGTCCGGCCCGCGCTGGAAGCGGCTTTTGCCTCCGGCAAAACGGCCTGTATCAATGTCAGGGTGGATTCTTCCGTCATCAGTCCCGGCAGTGTGGCCCTGGCTAATCTCGGCGGATACAAATGTAATTGAAAAATTACCATTGTTTTAAAGTAAGGCCTGACAGGCTGAAAATTTTATAAGAAATAAGGAGTTTATATGAGTAACATGACTGGTGCAAACGAAAATACGTTGTCCACACGCAATGCCTATTACATCTTTGCTCTCCTGTTTCTGCTGTATTTCTTCGACTACATAGACCGGACAGTTGTCACGTCCGTAGCCCCTTTTATCAGAGAAGAATGGGGGCTAACGGATGCCCAATCCGGTCTGCTCATGTCGGTTCTCTACTGGTCTATCGTCGTCTTTGTCTTTCCTGTATCCATTATCGTTGATCGCTGGAGCCGGAAAAAGACCATTGGCGTCATGGCGCTTCTCTGGACTGCAGCAACCGTTGCCTGCGCTTTCACCAGAAATTTCCACCAGTTGCTTTTTACTCGTTCATTGATAGGCATAGGCGAGGCCGGTTATGCCCCTGCCGGAACGGCCATGCTGTCCGGTTTGTTCCCTGAAGAAAAACGCTCACGTATGATGGGATTCTGGAATATGTCCATTCCCCTCGGCACCGCTATCGGCATCGGCCTTGGCGGCCTCATTGCCACACACTGGGGATGGCGGCATGCCTTCGGCCTGGTGGCGATACCGGGAGCGATTGTTGCGATCCTTTTTTTCTTCGTTAAGGATTACAAAACAGTGGAACTGGTCAAAACCAAGGACCCGGCTCAGCAAATCAAGACGAAAATGAGCAAGGCGGATATATTCTGGGAATTCATGCGCACGCCTTCCCTGATTCTGACGAATATAGGATTTATCGGCTGTATCTTCGTCAACAATGCGATTATCTTCTGGCTTCCGACTTATTTTCACCGTACACAGGGTATTTCCATAAGTGATGCGGGTATGAAAACCAGCGGAATTATGATTCTCGCGCTGATCGGCCTGCCTCTTGGAGGCTGGCTGGCCGATACCTGGTTTAAAAGACAGGTGAGAGCGCGGTTGATGTTTCCTGCGATTACGACCATTCTTAATGCAGCTGCACTCTATATCGCTTTTTTCCTTCTCGAGGATAAAGCGCAGTACATCGTTTTTTTATCTGTGGGAGTTCTGGCATCGGCCTTCGCGCCTGCGGCAATAACGGTTACTCAGGAAGTTATTCATCCCGGTCTCAGGGCTATTTCATACTCCATTTGCGTTGTTGTCCAGAATCTTCTGGGGGCATCCATGGCTCCGATCGTCATTGGGAAGATATCCGACCTGTCTGATATTCAGACGGCGATGTCCATACTGCCTGCTTTTCTGGTTGTCTCGGCGATCATGTTTTTTGTCGGTTCGTTCTTCTATGCAAAAGATTTGAGCAAGGTGGAAAAAGTTGCCTTGCAATGGGAAAAGTAAACTACAGCTCCGGAGGAATATTTGCCTATGAAAGCGGTTGTATTTCGAAAGACTGCCGGACTTGTCTATGAGGAGGTTCCCGATTATCGAATCGCGGATGATGAGGTTCTGGTCAAAGTGGCCAATACGGGGTTTTGCGGGTCTGATCATTCTCTGGTGGCGAAAGGACTTCTGTCCGACGGATATATTCTGGGACATGAAATCAGCGCCGTTGTCGCAGAAAAAGGAGCTAAAGCATCCGGTCCGGAGGTGGGAACAAGAGTCTGTATTCGTCCCACTTACTGCGGCAAGTGCACCAATTGCCTTTCGGGAAAACAGCAGCTCTGCCGCGTCAACAGGCGAACAACGGGAATTGGCGATTTGCCGGGCGGATTTGCCGAGTATGTCAAAGTTTTTCCGCAGATGCTGATTCCCATTCCTGAGGGGGTCAATTCCCGCAATGCGGCGCTTGCGGAAACATTTGCTTCGGCCCTGCATGCCATAAATTGTACAAGTGATAAAACAGGGTCCGTTCTGGTGACGGGAGGCGGTCCTATCGGCCTTTGCGCCGTGAGAATTCTCAAGATTCTCGGTTATGGTCCGATAGTGCTTTTCGAACCGGTAAAGGCAAAGCGGGATATTGCTCTTCTCTACGGGGCTGATTATGTCTTTGACCCGTTTGATAAGGATCTGGATAGTCATGTTTTATCAATCGTTTCGGGCGGGTTTATCAAGTCATTCGAATGTTCCGGTGTAACGTCCAATGTTGACCGGGCTATAACTCTGACAACGGATAACGGGGAAATTTGCATTGCCAGTATGATTTTTACTGAGCTTACGATTGCCGGGCCTTTCCTTGTGAATATCAAGGAGATTCGTTTAACGGCTTCCATTTCCAATACGCATGAGGAAAATATTCAATGTTTGAACTGGATGGCGGAAGGGAAGATAGACGCACAACCGCTGATTTCCGATTATGAACCGCTGGAGCGTTTACCCGTCGTCTACAAAGACAGAATCGATCCCGGTCTGGCGGTAAAAGTTCTACTGCGGATCGGTGAAGAATTTTAAGAGGGAGAGATGAAATCAAACCAGGGCTTCTGCTTCTTGAAAGGACACAGGGCGGCCTGACAGTAACGAATAGGATCTTCGGGAGGTGTTTTTATTTTAGGGAGTTTGCCTTTCCGATGATCGCTGACCCAGGCTTCGGCCTCTTCCCGTGTGTCAGCAAAGCCTACGTGATAGGTTGTTTTGCCGCGGCAATGAATGAAGCCGAAGATGAGTTCAAATTTTTTGCTCATGTCAAGCGCCTTAAAATAGCAGGGTCATCATAATATCGTATTGCACGATTCATGTTGGCTTTAATATAGGCGGGTCAATTCGCTTTCGTCAACACGATTTTTAATAAATAAATATTTCAGTGTTAAGAGCAGAGAAATCCGTTATGAGAAAATAAATATTTGAGGGAACGAAAACATTTATGGGAGCTAAAGAACGAAGAGAAAGGGAGAGAGAGCAAAGAAAGAGCCATATCCTCAATATGGCCAGGGAGCTTTTGCTGGAACAGGGGTTGAACGCCACATCCATCAATCAGATTGCGAAACGTTCTGAAATGAGTGTCGGGGCGATATATTTTTATTTTAAAGACAAGGAGGATCTTTATGCCGCTCTTCAGGTCGAAGGTCTGGAATTACTTTATAAATCGATATGTAGATCCGTGAATGCGGAATCGACACCGGAAGAGAAAATCCGTTCAATCGCCATGGCTTATCTACGCTTCAGTGAAAAGCATAAAAATTACTTCGACATCATTAATTATTTTTTATCGTCACCGGAAACCATATTTCCTCCCGCGTTGAAAAGTGAGATTGATGAGCACGGCAATGCCAGTATTACCATGCTGACTGCCGCCATTCATGAAGGCATAGCCAAAGGAGATTTCAAAGCGACTGATCCCCGGAGACAGGCTATCATTCTATGGAGCACTTTCAACGGCATTATCCAGTTGAAAAAATTTAAAAAGACCATTCTGGCGAAGAATGAATATCAATCTTTATATGTTGAGGCGTTGGATCGATACCTGGACGGACTGCGCAACTGAACAAAGCAATCCCCATAGTCTGACCCGATAATGATTACACAACATACAATAAGCGCGTTGTCATCTATTATTGAATGATTATATTGACCTGCATTTCCGGCAGCTGAAGCAGATGCTTTTTCACCGGGCAGGAGTCGGCGTATTGGTTACTGCTTTAATATAATCAATGCCTGATTATCCGGTTATGGGGAAGAATTTGTTTATATCCTTTGCAACGGATTTCAGCCAGTGCGTCCGCTCGGATTCCGTGCTGGTGACCATGACATTGAACATCCGGCGGTGGAATCTGTTGACGCCGCAAAGACCGAAGATGCAATTCTTCCAGATGGTTTCCAGCGGATCGCCGAAAACTATTTTTTCTCTTTTCGATTCCGTATTGGATGTATTGAGTACCAAAGCCGTCTTTGCTTTGAGCAATCCATTGGGTACGCCTTCACCGGAGTCGCCTTCCAGAAAGTGATAGGCCACGCCGGGACGAATGACGCGGTCCACCCAGCCTTTCAAAATGGCCGGGGGCTGTCCCCACCAGTTGGGATGCACAATAACGATGCCATCCGCTTTAGCGATTTCTTCGCAATGCTTTTTAATTTTTGCAGGCAGTTTTGCATCTTCGGCTATTTCTTGAGTGTGGAGCAGAGGGTCGAATTTTTCCTTATATAAATCATGAAAACATACCTTGTGCCCGTTGGCTTTTATGGCCTCAACCGCTGTTTTGGCAATGGCATGGTTGAAACTTTTAGAATCAGGATGGGCAAGGATTACCGAGATTTGCATGGTGAAATATCTCCCATAAGTAGTGATAATTGACTGTAGTGCAGATGGCGGCTTTTTTCAATCTTCTTTTGATTTAAACCGGCATAGTAATCATGGAGTTATCATCTGCTTAATCATGGGAAAAGCGCACAAAAAATCAGGTATTTCAGAATAAAAAGGTCAGGCAAAGACGCTTCAATATGCAGGTTATGGGTACACCGATATACAATGTACCGTAACAAAAGACTTTTTTAACATCTTCGACAGATAATATTCATGTTATCAACCGTTTAATTGAACGGGTACTTGATTCATGTATCGTTTTTTCCGCATTTGGGGCGGTTATTGTGCTTGACAGGTTTCAAATTTTTGTTAAAGAAGAAGACACAAAAAATGATTTCATTATCATTATTACAATAAAAACATAGGAGGATACATATGGCTTATAGCAACATTACCGTTGAAACCAAGGATTTTGTAACCGTCGTTACATTGAATCGTCCGCCGATGAACTCTGTCAATCTTGGCATTCGTGAAGAATTATTTCAGCTCGTCGACGAAGTCGAGAAAAGCAAGGACACCAGGGCTGTTGTTATTATCGGCTCCGGCGAAAAAGCTTTTTGCGCGGGTATGGATGTTTCCGACATCGCGAATATCGACAAAGGACCCAATGGCATCGATGTTTATAACCGTATCGAACGCTCCACCAAACCCTTTATCGCGGCCATTAACGGTCATGCTCTCGGCGGCGGATGCGAACTGGCAATGGCCTGCCATTTCCGTTACATGACGGATAATCCCAAAGCCCAGATCGGATGCCCCGAAACCAATCTCGGAATCATTCCCGGCTGGGGCGGCGTACAGAGATTGCCCAAGATCATCGGCAAATCCAAGGCACTGGATTTTATTTTCTTCAGCAAGAAAGTCGGTTCGACGGAAGCTCTGGCGCTTGGCCTTGTTGACAAAGTCTGCCCGGCCGCCGATTTATTGAAAGAAGCCGTTGATTACGCGACTGCGATATCCAAGAGACCTCCTCTGGCTATCAGCGCGGTTCTGGAAGGAATGGCCATCGGATTGGAAAAAGGTCTGGATGCGGGCCTTGAATCCGACAAGAAATGGATTGAAAAATTAAAAGTCAGCAGTGACGCTGTGGAAGGCATGACAGCTTTCTTCGAAAAACGCGAACCGAAATTCAAAGGCGAATAAATTCATCTATCTATTTGGGTAATTTTAACCTCCGTTTCCTTATTATTAGGAAACGGAGGTTTTTTTATGAAATCATGAACCGTGCTGGTCGCGCCGCTTTTATACTGTTTTGTGAAGTTTTAGAGGTTTTATTTGTTTCTTGCGCATGCGGAGGTTTAGCATTTCCACCATGACCGAGAATGCCATGGAGAAGTAGATATAACCTTTGGGAACATGCATGTCAAAACCGTCTCCTATCAGGGTAACGCCCACCAGAATGAGGAAGGAAAGCGCCAGTATTTTTATGGTCGGATGATTATCCACAAATAATGAAATCGGTTTAGCGGCGAACAACATGATGCCGACCGCGCAAATAATGGCGATAGCCATGATGGAAATTTCCTTGGCCAGACCGACGGCGGTAATGACGGAATCCAGAGAAAATACGATATCTAAAATGGCAATCTGAACAAGAACAGCAATGACACCGGAAGAAATAAGTTTGGGAGCTTCCTCTTCAACTCCCTCCAGACTGCTGTGAATCTCATGGGTTGCCTTGGCGATAAGGAAAAGGCCTCCGGCAATCAAAATGATGTCGCGTCCCGAAATCCCCTGACCAAATACCGTGAACAGGTCGGAGGTCAAGCTGACGACCCAGACGATGGAAAACAAAAGAGCCAGCCGGGTGAGCATTGCCAGCATTAATCCGGTGTTGCGGGCAAAATTTTGTTTATGCTTCGGCAAACGGCTGACCAGGATGGAAATAAAAATAATGTTATCGATGCCTAAAACGATTTCCAGAGCGGTCAGGGTTGCCAGGGCGATCCATGCTTCGGGATTGGTGAGCCATGCAAACATAAATATTCTCCGTTTTTAATAAATTTTCCCCCCCTTTATATCTTTTTTTTCATTTTGTCATTACTCATATCTTAATCATCAGTTGAGCTTTTCCTTGCTCACCGAAAGGCGTTTAAACCAACAATAGTTGTTCATTCCGCAAAACCAATATTCGCAGGGTTAGGATCTGTAGATAAAGAAAATGGAAGGTGTAGAATGTATTTTTACATGTTGCCGCGGGATGTCACATGATAAACCGCATCGGGATATTCTATTCGTAAAGGCCGCGCCATTCAGTTCTCCAAAGACGTCAGACAAATTTCAATTCATATTCCGCAAGAAAAAACTTATATTTCAAGACCTGACCCCATCATTTCATTGGTAATTTGAGTAGTCTCGGCAAAAGTAATGGATGTCAGAATTAATTGAATAAATAATGTGATGAATACAATATGCCTTCTCATGAGTGCCCTCCTGCACCGCAACTTGATTATTAAAATACTCTTCACTTTTTGTGATCAAATATTTGTTTGCGATATAAATAAATACCGATTAAAAAAGATATTGTTGACAGAATATATCCCCAATACCATCCTTTATGAAAATTTATTGCTTCAATTCCCAGCATTAAACTTCCCATAAATAATAGAGTTAAAAATACCGGAACTGAAAATAAAATATTTTTAAATTTTTGCTTAGGTAATTTTTTAGAATCATATACTACTTTTGTCATAGCAATTAGAAAAACCACAGATACGATAACTCCTGAAATTTGAATGATATCGGTATAATCTATACGTCTAAAAACAAGAATATAAAATATGAAAAAATTGGCAAATTGGAAGACTAAAACCTTTTGTAATGCATTTTTACTTAAGATAGATAAGACATAGAAAATCGAGGTAATATAAACAAAATATATAGCAATGTATATTTTTGATTCTGGCATGTCAAATATTTCCATTTTATTCCCTTTTAAATTTATAAGTTTTGAATGTAAACACACTTAATTATTTTTAAATATTAATTTATAATTTTACAATTTTCTATTAACAGCTAAATGTCACTCTCTACATAATTCATCAAATAATTCAGTGTGATTCATAATGATTGAGCATATAGTGCCAATAATTAAAGGATGGGGTCAGGTCATGAAATATCAGTTTTTCCGGCTACCCGTTCACCATCATATTTCCAAACCTTTTAGAAAATCCGGCATCAGTTAACGCCATCACATCTCCACACCCTTTAGAGCCTTGCTCACCGTCGTATAATGAATCCCCAGATAATCCGAAATCTCATTCAGACGGTAGCCATGCCTGACATGCGCCGCATAAATTCCTTTGTTTCTCTCTGCCTTTATGTTTTCTTTTAAAAATATATCCGCACAAAAGGATGGGGTCAGGTCTTGAAATATCAGTTTTCCCCGGCTACCTGTTCACCATCACATTTCCAAACCTTTTAGAAAATCCGGCATCAGTTAACGCCATCACATCTCCACACCCTTTAGAGCCTTGCTCACCGTCGTATAATGAATCCCCAGATAATCCGAAATCTCATTCAGACGGTAGCCATACCTGACATGCGCCGCATAAATTCCTTTGTTTCTTTCTGCCTTTATGCTTTCTTTTAAAAATATATCCGCAAGCTTTGGCCGGTTTAGATAACGCTGTATTCTGGGAATCTCTTTGATTTCTTCCTTGCCCTGCAACAAATTCATGAAGCGCTCAATAAAGCCTTTCTCACCCAGCAAAATCTGCCCCTGAAGTTCTCGCCATGGCGAATCTGCCTTTATCCCTTCTCTGACAAACTTCCGGTAAAGCTTTCGCGCTTCCCTTTTCTTCCCGCCAAAATGGCCGATAATCCAATCCGTCGTCAAAAAGTCCGGTTCTTTTTTCATGCCCGCCGTATAACGATAACCGCTCCATTGCCATTCTTCCGGCTTCCTGACCATCTTTGCGCGTACCGGATTCAAAACAACATACCGGCACAATTCCAAAAGGTAACTCTCCTTATCGACCAGAATCGCCTTGTATCGCCCTTGAAAAACATGGCCTGTCTTTCCGTGAAGATAATTGTATTTCTGTGTGTAAACACCATTCAATTGCCGCATGCCCGAAGACAAATTGCCGTCCGGCGTCTCGATTAGCAGATGATAATGATTGTCCATCAGGCAATAAGCATGACACAACCAGTTGAACCTTTTGACAACGGCATCAAGGATAAAAAGGAACTCTTCCATGTCATGTTCGGAATTAAAAATATCACTTCGAGCGTTGCCGCGGGATGTCACATGATAAACCGCGTCAGGATATTCTATTCGTAATGGCCGCGCCATGCCGTTCTCCAAAGACGTCAGACAAATTTCAATTCATATTCCGCAACAAAAAACTTATATTTCAAGACCTGACCCCGTCATTTGTGGAAATAATTTTGTAAATGAGGAATAGATTCTCTTAACTTGTCTATACATACATTACGAATGTCTTTTAAATTTGTATCGTTCACTTTTTCTAATACCGCAATGCGATAATTGGTTTCTTTTATCGCCTTATCATATGTTGAGAATTTGGCATTATCTATATCAGGACCATTACAAACAAATATCGGAGTAAAGACATTATCTTTTTCCATAATTTCAAGTACGCGCTTTGGTGCATTAGCAAGCGCTTCACCCATGGCTAAGTTGAGCATTTCGGATGGTCCAGCGTCTGCGCCAGATTTAAGAAGTTTTGCAATAATCAGCCATTCTTGCTTTCCAGAAGCTATACTCTTTAATACAGTATCCCACGTTTTCTGATCATCATAGAGCGACTTAATAGTTTGCTCAAGACCTTGTCTTTCAATTGTTTTCTTTATTTTATGTGGATTAATCTGAGATTTTGTCAAAGTTTCATTTGCCATACAATTAATTGTTATGCAAAAAACAGACAAGATAAAAACTAGCATAGTTATATAACGCTTCATTCAGCCCTCCCCAAATTACTGATAGGATATATTGTTGCCAGGTATTACTATCAAAGTATTATTTCCTTCTTCAAGAGACATTAATCTATTAAATTGATCTCGAACTGCGTTTGTTGTTGCACCAATACAACCTTGTGAGCAAGTCTTTGGATCTTTACATCCATGAATCTGAAAATCACCTCGCTCATGCATGTCATTGCTCGGAAATGGGCTTAAAGCTCTTCGACTATAATTCGATTTTTGCGGACCAATGTTGTAACCACCCCAAGGAAGTGGTCCAGCATCTTTTGTCTTTTCCCTATCAGGATTATTTCTACAAGCAAAATCCGGGGACACCTTACTAGTTTCCACTTTTCTCCGGTGCGTTGAATCAGTCCATAAATGTATTGATTTATACGATAATGTTTACAGTAACGTAATCGTGTATGTCAAGGAATACATGGCCGGGTTTTTTTCAATGACGGACTGGCGGCATGTCGGTAGTTTCAATTTTCACAAGCACAGCAACATGCGTAAGTACATAATATTATAATATAAAATTGATTTTTGTTAAAAAACGGTCGCCGGCGCACCCTGCAAAATAAAAATACATGTAATATTAATACGTTACAAAAGTGCCTTTCTGATAATCCCCCGAATCTGTTACATTTCCTTACATTTTCTAACATTTTTAAGCCAAGACACAGATGGTGAGCGGGTTTTAGAAAAATTCCCAAAACCGTCCTAATTCGTCCTGTTTCGTCCTGTTTTCTCGTGGAAAGGCAGACGGTGTGCTGGTCTTCATATTTTTAGAATAACGAACCTTAAGGTTCTCACTGCATTATGGCCTATTTTAATTGCCTGTTACCGGGTGACATCATTATGCTCCAAATCCGTTACATTTCCTAACATTTCCTAACATTTTCCCGCCAGGATGCAGATATAGTGCAGGTCTTCATATTTTCAGAAAAACGAATCTTAAGGTTCGCTCTACAAGGTACCAGATTGCCACCCCGGATGCGCCAAGCGTTTTATTGAATCCGTTATTAAAATTCAGGTGAAGAGATTTTGCTCTACTAATATTCGATTCCGGCGCGGTCTTTGATTCCTGCGTTGTAGTGATGCTTGACTTCCTCGACAACGCTGACGGTATCGGCAAGTTTGATTATTTCCTTAGGCGCGTAACGGCCGGTTAAAATAAGATCAAGGGATCGGGGCTTGTTTTTAATCAGAGCAATGACGTCTTTTAATTTAATCAGCTTAAAATCCAGCGCGACATTGATTTCGTCGAGGATAACCATATTATACTTGCCGCTCATGATGGCTTTCCGGGCGGCATCCACTCCTTTTTGCGCCATTTCGATATCAATGGCCGCGGGATTGTCGCGCATGACAAAACTGTCCAGACCGGACATGCGAATCGTCAGATTGGGAAGATATTTTTCAGCGGCAATGAATTCACCGTATTTTCTCCCCTTCATGAATTGCAGGACAAAAACTTTATAACCCTGTCCGATGGCGCGCAGAGCCTGGCCGAAAGCGGCGGTCGTTTTTCCCTTGCCGTTGCCGGTAATCACCATGATTAATCCTCTGTCCGTTTTAACGGTTGATTTTTGGGCTGTCTTTGCGGCAGGGGACTTCTTCCTGACGATTTTTGAAGCGGTTGTTTTTTTGCTTTTTGTAGGTTTCATTTTTTGTTCCGTTTTTGAAAAAACTTCTCCGTGATTTCTTCCGCCACAGAATAAGGATCGGATTTTCTGCTTCTTATTTTTTCGGATAATTTTTCCAGTTCACCGCTTTCCGTAAGTGAATGCAGTAACGGTTCCATGAGACAAGCGCCCAGCGCATCTTTGATTTCCGTTATTGCTTTTCTGTGCATTCTTTCATTCAGTTTGCCGCTCTGCTGCAAATAGAAATGATGCTCCTCGACTTTCTGCGCAAGCTGGGCGGTCTCCTCGGTAAAAGTGGCCGGCTTAAAAGCATTTCCAATCATGACAATCGGCGGTTTCCACCCGTCAGAGGCTTGGGGTGATAAATTTAACATGGAAGCCAGTTCGGTCTGCAGTTGCCTGGCTCCGGCACGGTCAGCTTTATTGATGACAAAAATATCGGCTATTTCCATGAGTCCGGCTTTCATGGTTTGAATTTCATCGCCCATGCCGGGGACCAAAACGACCAACACGCTGTGCGCGTGATTGATGATATCGATTTCCTGCTGGCCGATACCCACCGTTTCAATAATGATGACATCCTTGCCCATCGCTTCCATAACATGAACGGCGTTGCCCGCGGCCTGCGACAATCCTCCCAGAGCGCCGCGCGTGGCGAGCGACCGGACAAAAACGCCGGGATCTTCCGCGTGGCGCTGCATGCGGATTCTGTCTCCGAGAATCGCTCCGCCGGTAAAAGGACTGGTCGGGTCAACGGCCAGTACGCCGACGGTTTTGTTTTTTTTGCGCAGTTCGGTAATCAGCGCGTCGGTCAGTGTGCTTTTACCCGCGCCGGGCGCACCGGTAATTCCGATAATGAAGGACTTGCCTGTATAGGCGTAGAGTTTTTTGATTATTGCTTTGGCGTCCGGAAGTTTGTCTTCAATGTCTCTGATGAGACGGGAGGCCTGGCGAATGTCACCGTCACAGATTTTTTTTATGGTAGAATCCATTAAATTGCCATCAGGATATAGTTTAGTGCGGTTGTATATTCGTTTTAATCCAGTCCACAATGGAATCGAGAGAGGCGCCGGGAGTGAAAATGGCTTTGATGCCGGAGTCGTAAAGCACGGAAAAATCCTGCTCGGGAATGATGCCGCCGCCGATGACGGTGATATCGGACGCGCCTTTATCACGCAGGAGTTCCACAACCC
>CAYMWM010000060.1:0-19217 GCA_964394185.1 uncultured Smithella sp. | reverse complement strand
CGGCATCGGTGACTTTGATTAAGTTGCCGTTCGGGTCGTAGGCGTATTGCGTAATATTGCCCGCCGCGTCGGTGACGGATGCCTTTCTGCCATTGGCGTCATAGGTTGTGGTGTTTGCTTGACCGCCGTGCAGGATGGTTTTTGTCTGCTGCCCTTTGGCGTCGTATTCAAAGGTGGTGGTATGACTGTTGGCGTCGGTCATGCCGGTCTGATTGCCGTTTAAGTCATAGGCATAGGTTGTGGCATTGCCTTCGGGATCGGTGGTTTTGGTTACCCTGCCGAGGCTGTCGTACTCTTTGGTGGTGACATTGCCCATAGCGTCGGTGACGGTTGTCTGGCGTCCGGCTTTGTCGTAGCCGTAGGTGATGGTTGTATTGTCGGGATAGGTCACTTTGGTCAGGTTCTTGTTGACGTCGTAGAGATAGCTTGTGGTTCTGCCCAGCGCATCGGTGGAGGCCGTGCGGTTGCCTTCGTTGTCGTAGGCTGTACCGGCGGCGGTTCCATCGGGATAATTGGTCTGAATCAGTTTGTTGGCCGAGTTGTAGACAAAGGTTGTTTTGACACCCAGCGCGTTTGTCTCCGCTGTCTTATTGCCGGCCTTGTCGTATTCGGTTTTGGTGATATTGCCGTAAGCGTCGGTTACCGTTAATATGTTGCCTTTGGCATCGGTGGTGTAAGAGATGGTGTTTCCCCTGGCATCGGTTTCCGACAGTTTGTTTCCGTTTTGGTCATAGGTATAGGTGGTTATATTACCTTTGGCGTCGGTTTGTTTGGTCATGTTGCCATAGGTGTCGTATTCATGACTTGTCATCTCACCCTGCGGATTTGCCGCAGTCA
This sequence comes from uncultured Smithella sp., assembly GCA_964394185.1. Taxonomy (GTDB): domain Bacteria; phylum Desulfobacterota; class Syntrophia; order Syntrophales; family Smithellaceae; genus Smithella. The sequence continues at coordinate 18,380 of CAYMWM010000060.1, read as the reverse complement.
GAATATTGCCTCTGGCATCATAGGTATTGGTTGTGACTTTGCCCAACGCGTCCGTGGCGGTCAGCAGGTTGCCCGCGGCGTCGTAGGTATTCGTGGTGACATGGCCCATGGCGTCGGTGGTTGTCAGGACATTGCCTTTGTCGTTGTAGGTGTAGGTTGTTGTCACGGCCTGGCCGTTGACGGTTCTGGTTTCGGAAAGTATGTTCTTTTTGGCGTCGTAGGTGTTGGTGGTGATATTGCCCAGAGCATCGGTTTCCGTCAGTTTATTGCCCACGGCGTCATAGGTGTAGGATGTGGTGTTGCCCAGCGCGTCGGTTTTTTGCAATACCCTGCCCTTTTCATCATAAATAAACACCGTGATGTTGCCGTTTCTGTCTTTGACGATTTCCTGACGTCCCGTAACGTCGTGGGTGTATTCTATCTTGTTGCCGTAGGCGTCGATATGCGCGGTGAGCCTGCCTGCATCATCATAGATGTTCTTCACGGCATTGATGCCGCGCGGGTCTTTGATGTCTATCAGGCCGTGAACGCTGTTGTAGGTATAATTTGTCGTGTTGCCGTTCTGATCGGTAACGGCCACCAGATCGCCGTTGTCGTCATAGGTGTAGGTTACCGTTTTGCCGTTGGGTTCGGTTATCAGGGTTATCCTGTTTTGGGCGTCGCGGGTAATTTTTATATCCTTGCCGGAGTTATGCAGAATGCCGGTGTCGCTGTAGGTTATTTTATTGCCGTTGGGATCGGTTACGGTTTTGATGCCGAAGCTCTTGTCCAGTTCAAAGACCATGCCTTCGGCTGTGGTCAGGGTATAGCCTTCCGGATTGTAGTAACCGCCGGTATTCATATCGAGCACCCGGCCCGTGTTGTAGTATAGATCGCCTGAATTCCAGGCCTCCAGGGTGGATGTGGTGCCGGGTCGTGCCACATAGACCGCCTGCGTATAATCAATGGGCGTAAACTGCCGGCACTGCGGATTGAAGGTCAGGTCGAATTCGTTGGTGCTGCCGTCCGGCAGATTTATCGTTACGTAATGTTCGGCGCTGTCGCCCTCGACACAATAGGTCGGAAAGCCGCCGCCTGATGAGTTCTGCGTCCAGCTTGTGCCGGGAACGATGTTTTCCTGCACGCTGAGGTTCTTGATGTCGATTGTCCAGCCGTAGCCGAAATCACGGCTGTCTTTTTCGCGGCTGTCGTACATGCGGGTGACGGTTACGGGTATGCCCGCCACGGGAACGTTGACGTCGGTAAAGGCGATGGTGAAATTGCCGACTTTCATCTCGCCACTGATACGGTATTGCACCATAGCGGTTGTGACATTGCCGGCGGTGTCGGTCGCGGTGAGTTTGACGTCATAAATGCCGTTCTTCATCATGGTGGGGTCGAGTTTGCCCAGAACGCCGTTGCTGACATTGCTTGAGGAGCGGGCAAAGACGGTAAATTTGTTTTTCCCCGCCGCCGAATATGCCAGCGTGTATTCCAGCAGGTTGGCGGTGGCAACATTGCCGGTAATCTCAACCGGTTGGGTTATCTCGGCATTGTTGGCCGGGGTAATGATGGCGACATCGGGCAGTGTCGTGTTATTCGGATCGTCTATGCCGAAAGGCTTGCTGACGGTGGCCGAACTGCCTGACGTGCTGGCCGCTGTTACTATTACGCTATGACTGCTGCCGACCGTAAAGCCGGTGGTGTCGATACTTACGGCGGACCCGGTCAACGGCGTGTTGTTCCCGTCGAGCGTCATGGTCAGGGTTACATCCCCGCCGGCGGAATCTGAAGCCGTTATGGCTATATTGACCTGCTCACCCGCGGTATAAACGGCAGGTGTGCGGTCAAAGCTGAAATCAAGCGAAAGACTGCCGGTGCTTCCGGCCTGACCGGAAGATACGACCATGTCAACCGCGCTCATCTTGAATACCATGGTTCCGGCGGCAGGCGTCTGGCTGATGACTTTGCCCGCTTCGACCGTGTCGCTCGCGGACGTTTTCACGGAACCGACCGCAAGGGAACTCTGGGCGATTGCCGCTTCGGCGGCACTCTGTTCCATGCCGGTAAGGTCGGGCACGGCAATGATTTTTTCGGCGGCCATGATGCCGACAGTCACCGGATCGCTGAAGGATTTGCCGTCGCTGACAATCAACTGAATGCGGTAAAGTCCCGCTTTATCCGTAATGAAGACGGGCATGATGCTGGTGGAGGATGACAAAACCGCCGAGCTTCCCTGCGGTTTGGAAATCATTGTCCATGAATAATAGAGGGGATCGCCGTCCGAGTCGGAGGACGCGCTGCCGTCAATAACAACGTTATTGTTGACAGATACGGTGCCTGCCGCAAGGGCGGATGCTATAGGTCTTGAGTTGGCGGACGCAACCGCTTCGGTTTTCCCCGCGGCGCAAACAGCGCCCAGATATACTGCCGGGCAAATGCCCGATCCCGCCGTTGTGGTGTTGATATAACAGCCCAAATCGGCGGAAAGACCGTCATAGACCATATTGGAAACGAGTGTGTCGTCATAATAGGAAACCATGCTCTGGTTGAAATCGGCAATGCCCTGTTCCACTGTCCGCAGAGCGTTGACGCCGTTGTCGTTGACCAGCAGACGGGAAAGGTTAATCAAGGGCGCGCCTATTTCGGAAAGAGCCGCGGTAACGACGTTATAATTTACCCAGGGTATATTTTTCAGAATGCCGCCGTTGATTCCGCCGGTAAGATTATAAGCGCTGTTGCCGGTGATTTTATCGATAATAATGTATGCGTTTCCCGTCCAGCCGTTGACGGAAACGTCGGCCTGCGGGATAACAACTATCAAATCGCTGTTAACCGCGTTTTGAATATCGGTTTTGATGGCGTCGCCTGCCTGAACCAGTGGCAGGACGGAATCAATATTGCCCTGATTAATCGTGTAAACAGGGCTGCTCTGTTCCCCGGCGGCGCTCAAAACCTGAATGGCGCTGACCGTTTGCGGATCGGACGCCGGCGCGAGAATTTTATCCATGACGATTTCCGACAAAGCGGAGGCGTCAAGACCGGATATAAATGAATTTTTCAGTTTTTTATCGTTGTCGCCGTCAAGCGCCCCGGCCATGTACATTTTGCTCAGAACATCGATGGTCAAGCCGCCGCCGGCCGCGGTCTGGGGTACGTCATAAAGATAGGCGATGTCCAGGCCTGAATTCACTATCGCCAGAGACGGCAGCCGGTTATGAACCGCGCCGATGCTTCTGGCTTTGATGGCGGTGAGTTTATCAAGTTCGGCGAAATAGGAGAGGCCTGCGCCGTGTAAGATGTCACCCTGGACTTCTTCTCTGGTCAGGCCTGCGGTATTGGCGGCAAGTTTAGCCGCTGTTGCGCTGAGCTTTTCCTTAACTGATATAATCTCACTTGCCGCAATGCGTCCCGTATCGATTGCTATCGCGCTGTATTCACCCGCGGTAGCTGTTTCGCTAACCAGATCCATATTTCTGTTCGGTCCGGATATTGTTACGGCAATTGATTGCTCCCAGCCCATACCGATTTCACTGCCGGTTGCGATAACTGAATTATCCAGGCGCACTTCCGGTTTCAGATTGATTAAGTATGCCGGAAGCGAGGCGGGCAGTTCATTGTAATTGATGGCGCTGCCGTCACTGTGGGCAGCAGGCAGATAGGTATTGATTACACTTTCGTCGGCCTGTGTGGACGGTATGTAGCCGACGGTTATTTTATGGCCGGCTATTTCCGGCAAATTCTTTTGTATGGTTATGTCCGCCGTCGAAACGTTTAACAGTTTGATTTCAATCTTGTGCCTCAAACTGTCGGGCAGTTCCGAATACTTTGTGCCTACGATATAATCACGATACGGCAGGGTCCCCAAAAGATAGGTGAATTCCTGCCTGATGATTTCCTTATTGCCCAGAATTGTGCCGATAACGGCATTAGGATATTGCTGATTCATATAGTTATTAAATTGTTGTTTATATGAATCCATTATCTGACCGAGCGGCTGGCAGTTTACCCCGGTTACGGAACTGTTGGTCTGATCAATGGTTGCCAAAGCTTGTATCTGATTGATAAATCCCTGCGTGTCGAAAGGCGTTGCGGATTTAATATCCGCGCCCTGAGTATAGTTGTATTGCTTAAAGCTTGCATCCAGCGGAATCCATGTGTCACCTTTGCCGGTAACATGAGACGCGCCCCTTAAAGGGTAATAATTGATATAGGCTTCCACCCAGATATGTTCCATCTTTACCGATGATATTTTGCCGCCGGAAATGATTCCGGCAACGGGCGTGCCGCCGGAAGAAATAAATTCAACTGCCGCATTGGCATCGGTAAAACCGCCAACCCAGTTCATGACCTTGTCAACCGGCAATTCAATCGTGCCGTAAACATATCTTGCGTGAATGCCCGACGCCCTCAATAAGGCGATAAGCAATGAGGCGATGTCAAAGTCATTGCCTTGTTTTGTTTGCAGGCACAAGTCCGCGCCCTGAATGGAACCGTAAGTGGGCACATATTCCACATTGTTCCTGACCCAGTTATAGATTTTCACCGGATTGTAATTAAGTTCCGCCGCTTTAGCCTTGATAGCCGTTGTAAGCTGGACATCCACGGTTTCAACCAGATCGGCATCAGTGGGCGGATCGGACGCCATTGCCAGCATGATCGGCTGCGGCACTGATTTCGGCTCTTCATATTGAGGAAGTTTTTCCACCAGGCCGGTTAACGGGCCGTTGGATGCGAGAAGGAGGGGTTGGTTGTTTTTTGCAATTTTCTGAAATCCAACATGAATCGGATTGACAAGATTCGCTCTCTGTTTTGTGTCATTTTTAAATTCTTCCGGTTTAGTTCTTGGATCTTTTCTTTTTATATCCGAAATACGATGGGGAAGTTTTGCCGGGTCTATCGATTTGTGTTTTTTCGACGTTACTATCTTTTCCAGATGCGAACGGATTTTTGCGGCATGGTTTTCAAATTCCCTGTCGGTTGAAGCATTTTCCGCCGCATCAAGATCAGCTCTTAATTTAGTGATGTTATTATTATATTTATTAACAAAGTTATAATGTCTTTGAAGTATCTCCTGAGGCAAACCGGCATTTTTAAGTTTATTTTCGGTACTGACAAATTGACCTCTGATTTCCGTATCCAGAGAATCTATCGCGTTCTTTTTTTCTTTTAAACCGCTTTTTTTGCTTTCGAGAGAAGATGTACCGGATACGAGATTCCGGATATTATCCACTGTTTTCTGATATTTTATTTCCGGTCTTTGCTCCTGATTTTGACTGGATGATGTTGTTTGATCTTCATTGAAAGCGGCTAAGGCAATATTAAATACTCCGCATGATGACCAGGTAAAAAAGAAAATTACGAGATAGGTAACAGCTCTCAAAATCCGATGACGCATAGAATCCTCCGACTGCCGAAATTTTAATAATATTAGTAACAGAACAACCCTTCTGCCGCAGGCATTTTGGTTTCTCTTTTTAACCGTATTTAATTTTGATATTTGATTTTTGAAAAAATTATCAGGCTCTAATCCGCAATTTCATTATGGAACCGGTGTGTCCGAAATCTTTTAAGATAAAAAGAGCTTAATAATTGTGTAAAAAACTATACACAATCAAAAAAGACTGTCAAGATTTTTTTAAAATAATTTTCAGGAACTATAATTTATTAATTTTTTTTAGTATGATTGTTCTTGACTTTTTTATTCTTTATCCATAATTAAGCTTCCAATCCACAAACCAGAAACCAGTGGATTAGTTCAATCTTAAAAAATTAATACAAAAAAATGATTACTACAACAATCATTAAGGATGTTTTATGAGAATAAAACGCAGGGAAAAAGGTTTTACCTTGATTGAAATTCTTGTTGTCATGGTCATGATAACGCTTTTGGCTTCTTTAGTGGCTCCAAGACTTTTCCCCAAATTAGGCAAAGGAAAACAATCTGCGGCAAAAGCTCAGATTGAATTGCTGGGACAGGGATTGGATCAATTTCGCCTTGACACATCAAGATATCCTACAACGCAGGAAGGACTTAATGCTTTAATAACAAATCCCGGTAATGAAAAATGGGATGGTCCTTATTTAAAAAAGGGATTACCCAATGATCCATGGGGCAAACCATATAGTTATCAATGCCCCGGCACTCATGGTGAGTACGATTTGTTTTCCTTTGGAAGAGATGGTTCCGCCGGTGGTGATGGCGAAGATAGGGATGTCGTAAGCTGGGAATAATGGTTACAGTAAGGATGGTGTTAGTGAAAAAATATGTCATAATAATTTCGATTCTGTTGTTTTTCACAATTAATGCTAATGTTCAGGCGGTAGAAAAAAAAGAAAATATTCAAAAAAGTAATAATGCCGCATCTGTATCCGGTGATACTATTATTCAGGAGGAACAGAATTTAAGCACGAAAGAAACTGAGACGGAAAAAAATTCAACTGTTCCGCCAGCGACAGAAAAACTAAAAGAAAAGAAGCCTGAGACTATTCAAAAGGATGTTAAAGAAGCAAAACAAAATGTGAAACCGGCTGTAGAAAAACAGAAAACAGTTATCGAGCAAAAAAGTGTTCAGGAAACAAACAAAAATCAACAGAAAACACTAGAATCAAACAAAGAAAATCCGGTTCAGCAGTTAAAACCGGCTTTGCCTACATTTACGCAAACAACTGTATCGCAAACAACAAAAACAGATAAAACACAATCAATTAAATCTCAACAGATTCAACCATTAAATCAAGCCGTGCCTGTTTCTTCGCAGACAATTAAAACGCAAAAAGATGATAAAAAGACTTCTGAAACAACTGTAGTTACTGAAAAATCAACTTCATCTGTTGAAACAGGTCTGCCTGTCAATACAGAATCAACCGAAAAACAGGAAAATTCCCCTCCTCAGGATGGGATAGCTAAAGTAATAGTTACAAAAGGAAATGTTAGTTTAAACTTTGATGATGCCGACATTTACTCGGTTATTCAAACCGTTTTCAGCGAAATATTGAAAGTAAATTATATTATTGAACCGAAAGTAAAAGGAAGAGTTACCTTCAGATCGGTTGCACCTGTTCCGAAAGAAAATCTTCTTCCTTTAATGGAAGTCATTTTGAGACTCAACGGAGTTGCGGTTATAGAGGAAAATGGTCTTTACCGCATTATCCCCATAGGTGATTTAGCCCGTGAACCGTCTGCCATAAACATGGGTCGGAATGCCGATAAAGTTGAAGTTAAGGGTAAAGCGTTATTACAGGTTGTGCCTATTGATTATTTACAGTCATCGGAAATTGTAAGATTGCTTACTCCGTTTATATCTATTAATGCGGTTGTTGTTGATGTTCCAAAAACGAATAATATTATTATAGTAGATACGGATGCTAATGTTAAACGTCTTCTTCAATTAATAAGCATTTTTGATACTGAACAGCAGAAAAACAAGGGACCGCAGGTTTTTGTTCATCATATTCAAAATGGAAATGCCAAGGATATAGCATCATTACTACAACAAATATTTTTAGGCACGAAAACAACAGGGCAAGCAAGCGCAAGTGCTTCAGTATCATCCACATCAACATCTAAATCTGCAAATACTACAACAACTGCATCTACACCGGTTGCCCAGCCGCGCGTTCAAGGAACTTTTGTACAGGGTAAGACAGAAGCTTTGGTTTCAGATATGGTTAAGATATATGCTGACGAGGTTCTGAATGCTATCGTCATTTTGGGAACGCCAGAAGACTATGAAGTCATAGAAGAAACCATCAATAAGCTGGATATTGTGCCACGCCAGGTTTTAATTGAAGGAACAATAGCTCAACTTCAGTTAACTGATAAAATGAGCTTGGGATTGGCTTGGTCTATTAAAACGAATTTGTTTAACCTTGAAAAAGGGATAATTTCATTTAATCCTTCTTCATTAAGTAACGACACATCGAAGACATCTGGTCTCTCATTGATTGGAATCGATGCAGGAGATTCGGTTCGATTAGTCATCAACGCGCTGGCGTCGAAATCAAAGGCAAAACTTCTGGCATCGCCGCATATCATGGTTTCCGATAATAAAGAAGCAAGAATACAAGTAGGACAGCAGGTACCGCTTGTAACATCAGAAACGTATGGCAGTACAGGCTCTACATCCGTGCCGATAAGAACTATTCAATACAAAGACATCGGTATGATTCTCAAGGTCAAGCCACAGATTAACGACAGCGGCCTGGTCGCCTTGCAAATATCTCAGGAAGTATCTACGTATTCCAAAGACACACTTTACGCGGATGAAACGCAGATCATTCTTAATAAGACGGAAGCGTCAACCAATCTGGTTGTGCAGGATGGACAAACCATAGTTATCGGTGGCTTGATCCGGGAAGATAATTCGAGAGCAAGATCAGGAATTCCTTTTTTGTATAAAATACCTTTGTTGGGATATTTATTCGGCAATACTGAGAACGATGATGCAAGAACGGAACTGGTTATCTTACTTACCCCACACGTAGTCAAAAATCAGCAGGATGCCAAACTAATAACTGATAAATTTACAGATAAAATCAATACCGATAAAGATATGAAATCGGAAGTTAAAAAAGGCATTCAGGAAAATAACAGCAAATCCGAAAAGGATGCTCAGAAAAAGAAGTAACAAGACAGTATTGTACATCATGCCTTAAGGAATTTATATGTAGATTATGCAGAACACACAATATTTAGAACCAGAAAATTTCCCTAAAGTTCCTTTCTTCCTGGAGACACTGTCAATACGTTTTATTCGCGAAAATAAAATTGTTCCGCTGGATTTTAAGGACAATAAACTGAAAATTATAATAGCCGATCCGGATAATCAGGATGTCATTGGTGCTCTGAGAGTTGCCGTTTCCAATGAGATAGAAATTTATACCAGTGACATTAAGGCCATTGAAGAACATATTGAAAAATTTTTTACCCAGGACACTCGTGATATAAGCAAGATAATCGAAAATATCGAAGATAATTCTCTGCAATATGTCCATGAAGATGAAGAAGATGTGGGGCATCTGCAGGACCTTGCTTCCGAAGCGCCGATTATCAGGCTGGTTAATATGATTGTCTCCAGAGCGGTGGAAAGCAGGGCGAGTGATATTCACATTGAACCTTATGCGGACGAATTGAAGGTACGATACCGCATTGATGGTGTCCTGCATGAGATTGAGTTAATACCTAAAAAACTGCAGGCCGCTATTTTCTCCCGTATTAAAATCATGGCGAAATTAAACATTGCTGAACGTCGCCTGCCTCAGGATGGACGCATAAAATTAAAAGTCGGAGGAAATGAAATAGATATAAGGGTTTCCAGTGTGCCGGTATTGTACGGCGAAAGCCTCGTTATGCGCCTCTTGCATCAGGAAGGAATTTTGATAGATATGGAAAAACTCGGATTTCCTTCCGATACCCTTGTCTCTTTTAATAATTTAATCAAAAAGCCCAATGGAATTATTCTCGTTACGGGTCCGACAGGAAGTGGAAAAACCACTACTTTGTATGGCGCGTTGGACAAAATAAATTCTCCCGACAGAAAAATAATCACCGTGGAAGATCCGATTGAATATCATCTCAAGGGAATAAATCAGATACAGGTAAAACCGCAAATAGGGCTCGATTTCCCCAATATACTGCGTCATATAGTCAGGCAGGATCCCGATGTCATCATGATCGGTGAAATCCGTGATCTGGAAACAGCGGAAATCGCCATTCAATCCGCCCTAACCGGTCATCTTGTGTTTTCCACATTGCACACCAACGATTCTCCAACCGCAATTACACGTTTAATTGATATCGGAGTGCAAAACTATCTTCTTGCCGCAACTGTCCGCGGTATTCTGGCCCAGCGTCTGGTGCGTGTTATTTGTCCTGAATGCGGCGAGATTTATAAGACGACGATGGATGATGAAAGATCAAGCGTCGGTTTCGGAAAAGATGTAAAGCTATACAAGGGCAAAGGTTGTGAAAAATGCGCTCATACGGGATTTTATGGACGTTCCGGTATTTATGAACTTCTGGAAGTCGATAATTCCATTCATCAAATGATTATAAAAAATGCCGATGTTCGTCAAATTCGTGAAACGGCGATAAAAAACGGAATGCGCACTTTGCTGGAAGACGGTCTGCTTAAAGTCAAATCAGGGCAAACGACGATCAATGAAGTTTTCAGAGTGACTCAGGAGATTTAAGTGCCGACGTATTCTTATAGTTCGACAACCAGAGAGGGCGTCATGATGGAAGGGGTTATCGACGCTCGCGATGAAAAAAGCGCTCTCTCCATATTGAAAAACAGCGGCGTAATTCCTTTAAAAATAAAACTTAAAAAAAACGGTTTCGGTGCTGAAAGTTTTAAATTCAGATCCGCAAAAAACGAAGTGCAAACATTTACCACGGAATTATATGCGCTTCTCGGAGCAGGACTGCCACTTGACCGCAGTTTGAATATACTTTCTGAAATAACAGAAAATGCGAGAATGAAAGAAGTTGTTTCCTCGATATTAAAATCGATAAGAGAGGGCAGTACCTTTTCAGATGCTCTGGAAAAACATCCTCAGATATTTTCCGGCCTATATGTAAACATGATCAAAGCGGGCGAATCCGGAGGATTGTTGAGTGTTGTTCTGGAAAAACTCATTGAATTTTTAGAATCATCCAGGGAGCTCAAAGATCATATTTTTTCCGCCATGATTTATCCTGTTATTCTGGTCATTACCGGAATAACATCGATAATCGTTTTAGTAACGTATGTTTTGCCGAAGTTTTCCATCATTTTTCGAGATCTGGGAACGCAGTTGCCTGTGCCTACTCAAATGCTTATCTATTTCAGCAATTTTATTTTATCCGCCTGGTGGATGATCATTCTGACTATTATTGCAGGCGGAATTCTGTTCAGAAATTATGTAAAAACGGAAAAAGGCAGATATAACTGGGACTCAGTAAAAATTAAGATTACGGGTGATATAATATTGAAACTGGAAACTGCCCGCTTCTGCCGTACATTGGGAGCATTGCTTCGAAGCGGTGTTCCTCTTTTAAATGCTGTAAAAAATGCCAAGGATATCGTTGGTAATTATGTCATCTCTTCAGAGTTGGATAAAATATCAGCAGGTATCAAAAAAGGGCAGGGAATAGCAAAACCTCTTGCCGATACGAAGATATTTCCTCATCTTGCATTATCCATGATTAAAGTTGGAGAAGAAACCGGACAGCTTGATACGATGCTCATAAAAATAGCCGATACTTATGAAAAGAGTCTGAAAGTATCGATTAAGAAATTCGTGAGTTTTCTGGAACCGGCGATGATTCTGGGCATGGGATTACTGACCGGATTTATTGTCATCTCCATGTTGATGGCGATATTCAGTATAACGGATATACCTTTTTAGAAAAGCAGTTCCCCTGGTATAGACTTAAGATAACATGAGGAGGTTTTTTGAACCGGGGTTTTACATTTATCGAAATAATGATTGTTGTCTTTTTAATGTCATTGATTACAGGCATTACAACGATTTATTTTGCCAATACTTTGCCTTCGGCAAAGCATAAGGCTACGGCCAGGGAACTTGCAGCGACCATCAAGTATGCGCGCCATCTGGCTTTTATGAAAAATGAAAGACAGATAATCAATATTGACCTCGACAACAAAAAATATTTTATTAAAGGAAGAGAAACAAAATCAATACCTTCGGATGTTTCAATTACCATTAATGAAAAAGATGTACATGAAAATCAGATACGCGAGGGAAAGTATATTATCAGTTATGATACGACAACAGAGTGCAGCTGGAATTCCATCACGTTGGAAAGAGGGAAAAAAGCTATTACCATTAAATCAGACCCCATAATGATAGCTGAAATTCAAGATGACAAGAAGAATGAAAATAATAAAAGATAAATCCGTGCAGATTATCAAGAACAGAAATGGTTTCACAGTGTTGGAAATCATGGTCGCACTGGTCTTAATTGCTATCGTAATTTCGTCAGTGATTCAGTTATCCTCCATGAACTTAAGGAACATCTCTTCGGCAGATGATCAGGTTGAGGCTCTCGTCTATGCCAATTCAAAAATGCGTGAAATTATCGATACGGGAGTGACAGAGGATAAAGTTTGGAATGATAAGGACGATAATGGATATTCATACGATGTTACAATTACAGAAAGTATGAAAGAAAGGACGGACTCTCTTGCTGTTAAAATGGAAGAAATAACATTGGTAACGAGTTGGACTGCGGGTAACAAGAAAAAAAGCATTGTTTTAAAAACAGCAAAGCTGGTTTCCAAAGCGGATGCTCTGAAAAGTGATAATAATACTTCAAAATCAAAGTCCTGATAAGAGGAATATCGGAAGTTGAACAACAGAGGTTTTACGCTACTTGAGTTACTGATTTCAATTACCATGCTTGCCGTAATTACGGGCATCATGGGTTGGTCCTTGAACATGGCACACAGAACGTTGGAAAAAGGTGAGAAAAAAATTCAAAACCTAGAAAGGAGAAAGGCATCGTTTTCTCTGGTGGAATCACAAATATCGTCAATGATGCCTTATCAATATACTGATGATGAAGGACAGAAAAAATATTATTTTTCCGGCAATAAAGAAAAAATGATGTTTGCTTCCAATTATTCATTATGGCGGGGAACAAGAGGAAATACCTTCGTTGCATATGATGCGCAGACAAATGAACAGGGGAAGAAATATTTAAGAATCACCGAACAAACAATAGGTTTGCAGACAAAGGATGAATCAATTCTGTTTGATAATTGTACGAATATCAGTTTTGAGTATTTTTTGAAAAATGCATTTGAAGAAGGCAAATGGATAGAAGAATGGCCGGCTGATGAGAAAGCAATACCGGAAAAAATAAAAATTAATGTTGCCGGTGAATCAAAGAATATCGCGCTGATTATAAATCCGCTTGTAAAACAGGTAACGGCATTACCATCGGCCGCTATCAGCAAATAATGGTGATGGTCGTATAAAATTAATATGTGAGAGACAAGATAGTGTTTCCGGAAATAGTCATGGCCAGAAAAAAAAATTTTTTGAAAAAAGCTAAATCAGCCTGTTTTAAATTGCCTGAAACATTGAATTCAGAATCAGGAGTGGCTCTGATTATTGTTTTATGGGTTATGGCAGTGCTTATCGTTATTTCTCTTTCTTTCTCAGTTATGGCAAGAACAGAAGTATTTTCAACAATGACTTTTAAAGAACAGGTCATTAACAAATATCTGGCGGAAGCTGGCATGCAGCGGGCAATTATGGAAATATTTTACCGAAACATTAACAAAAACAAACAGATTAATTTTGATGAAGAAAAATATTTTCGCACTGACGGCACATTTTATAGCTTGGAAGTAAACAATGGTTATTACAAATTAAGAATAACGGATGAATCAGGTAAAATTAATATCAACGCCATGAATGATACCACAGGTATTATTTTGAATAATCTTCTGGTCAACTCTGGTGTTGAAAAAGAAACCGCCGATACGATTGTTGATTCTATTTTGGATTGGAAAGATGCAGATAACCTGACAAGACTAAACGGAGCGGAAGATGATTACTATTCGAAATTGCCCAATCCCTACAAAGCGAAGAATGGAAATTTCGATACCCTGGAAGAATTACTTCTAGTTAAAGGTGTTACACAAAAAATACTTTATGGTGATGAAGAAAAACAGGGGCTGATCAATTTTATTACTTTGAATTCCAATACAAACAAAATTAATATTTATGCAGCGTCGCCGGAAGTCTTAAAAGCAATACCTTTCATGTCAGATGAGAATTTTCAGCAAATCATAAACTATCGCAATGCCGATAATACTAAGAAAGATAGAACCGATATTCAGGCTGCATTAGCCGGAGATTATGCGAAGATGTCGCAATATATTACCACAGCGGATTCAAATGTTTATGCAATTGAAGTTCTGGGTTATTCGGCAAAAGATAAAGAGGGTAAAGGCTACCCGATTAAATCGGTAGTCATGATACAGGGAAATGATCGTTACAGGATACTTTATTATCAAAGTCCGTCAAATATAAAGAAGTCATAATTATGATTGATTATAAAAACAAAATTAATTCTATTTTGAGAATGCTTGAAAAATACGGCGGATCATTATGGAAATTCTTATCATTCAGCCTTGCCGACAATATTTTCTTAATGGCTAGGGTTGTTTGCATATCGATTGAAACCGACGGCATTTATATTGTTTATGGCAATAAAATATTCTGGAAAAAATCTGTTAAGCATTTCAAAAAATATCCATTGGAAGAAAACAAAGCTCTTTCTCCTGAGTATCTTGCCACAGTCGTTTCTAAAGCATTGGGTGAAATGACTGTTTCCAGAGCTTCTTTCGTTATGAGTATCCCCAAAACATGGGCGATAATACAGGTTGCGGAATTTCCTGCAACGGTCGGTGAAAACATGTCAAATGTAATATCCTATGAACTTGACCGTCTTACACCTCTTTCTCCTGAAAATGCCTACTATGATTATAAAGTAATCTTTGAAAACACGGAGAAGATAAATGTTCTGTTAGCCGTGGCAAAAGCTGAACAAATAAACCGGTTTTTGGAAATTCTGAAGACTAAAAATGTAAAAATTGAAAAGCTGAGCATTAGTTCGTTTGGTATAAAAAAACTCATTCATGATTCTTTTAATATCAAAAACTCGATATTTATTTCGATCAATGACAAAGAATATGAATGCGGCGCCGTTATCAATGACAATACTGTCAAATCGATCTCAGGAATAATCAGATCCCATGACGATTCTCAAATTAGTCAAATTATAAAAGACACTCGTCCTTTAATTGATTTACTGGAAAAAAGCGGCAATAAACCAAAGATTGCAATAAGCGCCGGTGAAAATTACAGAAAAATGTTTGCAGGTAAACTGTCAGGATTAACGATTCTTAATTTACATGATTATGGAAAATATAATATATCCAAACAAAACAAAGACATATCTCCCTCCGCTCTGGGATGTTTTCTGGAAACAATTACCCAAGATCAAAGTGAAATGAATTTATTATCCGTTAAAAATGGAAATAAAAATAAGACCCCTCTCATTTTGACCTATGCATTGGTCACCGCAATAATTCTCATAGGCTCCTTTTATTTATGGTCACCGGTCTTTGTCGGACAAAAATATATCGAACAGATTGAGCAGGAAATAAATTCATTAAAACCACAAATGAAAAAGATCGAAGCAACTAAGAAAGAAATTGAAACATTATCATCTGATATTAAAGCTATTCATGACTTTAAGAAAAATAACTTTATGGCAATTGATATTCTGCGGGAACTTACAAATATTTTGCCCGAGAAAGCATGGCTTACAAGAGTGCATTATGATGAAAAATCCGTTGAAATCGAAGGTTATGCTTCTTCATCCACAGCAATAATTCCAAAATTGGAAAATTCAAAATATTTCCAGAAAGCTGAATTTGCATCGCCTACTGTCAGAGACCCGCGGCAAAATAATGAGCGTTTTATAATTAAAATGGAATTAAGAAACGAGAACAATAAGAAAAAGCAGGAAGAAACGGACAAGAAGGATGAAAAGAAAAAATAAACTTTTAATTATTTCCATTCCGTTGATTATCATATTGACCGTTGCTGTTGTTTACGAGTACGGCATAATCGGTATTCAAGAAGAACTTACTGCCGTCAATGATTTAAAGGATGTAAAAATAAAGACATTACAGAAATATACGGCAACTGTTTCCCATAAAGATGATTTTGAAAAACAATTATTAAATATAAAAGAATTACGAAAAAATGAAAATGATAAAATCATGGCGGCACAAACAACGGCAATTGCGGCAGCAAACCTGCAAGATTCCGTAAAAAGTATTATTACCGGCAAAAGCGGAATTATCAATTCAGAAAAAGTTGAAAAACCTGAAGATTTGGGAGCATTCAAGGTTATTAATGTTGTTCTGGATGTTATTTTCCCGGACGTTAGAGCCCTATCCGATACCCTTTATGCAATTGAAACACAAGCTCCATATCTGGTCGTTAAAGAATTGGATGTAAAGGTCAGGAATTATAATGATCCAAAAGATTTGACAGTGAAACTCAAAATTGCTGCATTGACAGGCGGGAAGTAAAGATGAATCAGGTAAAATTGTTTTTAAAAAATATTAATATCTTAAATTTGCTGCTTCTCATCGTAGTCATATTTCTATTTAATGAAATTAATGGTTTCCTAAATTATAAGAAAATTGATTTTACATTGTCCAATCAAAAAGAAATTATCGAAGAAAGTGAAGAAGAAACTAAGACTGAAAATACAGTTAATTACATGAATTATGTTTCAATTTTGGAAAATAATTTGTTTCATCCGACGAGAAAAATTTCATCAGGGACAAAGGAAGAACCGCAGACGTCAAAACCTGAGATCGTTCTTTATGGAACATTCATCACGGATGAAAAGAGAATTGCTTACATAGAGGATAAAAAAAGCCCTTATTCAACTCCAGGCCGGGGGAAAAGACAAGTTGCAGTTAATGAGGGAAGTATGGTTGCCGGATATAAATTGATAAAAATTAATCCTGAATCCATAACGCTTGTTCGTGGTGATGATTCAATAACTGTACTTCTAAATTCAAAGAAGGAAAGAAAGGACAATACGACATCATCTTCTGCTACACTGGATTCGACAACAAGATCAATGCAATCGCTATCACAATCTCAAGCAAATACTAATTATAAACCTCAGGTCCCACCTAAACCTAATGCTAGATAAAATAATTTTTAATTAGTAATCTTAATTAAGTTATTTTGTTTTTATAGATGTCAAAATCCTTTATTTTGTTGAGAAAAGAAATCGCATTTAACAAATATGATGATTTGTTCCTGAT
Organism: uncultured Smithella sp.; assembly: GCA_964394185.1. Taxonomy (GTDB): domain Bacteria; phylum Desulfobacterota; class Syntrophia; order Syntrophales; family Smithellaceae; genus Smithella. Next base: position 1,524 of record CAYMWM010000060.1, on the reverse strand, counting down.
AAATTATTATTTATATAAATCAATATTAATATTGTGTAAGTTACTGCTTAATTAACATACTCGGCGAAATTTAATTTTATTTCCCCAAAGGTATTACTTTTGCATCTTGCTTTAATCCATCTAAATAGTCTGCCCACTGTTGCATCATTTTGCGTCTTTCGTTTAAATGCGCGGTCCGATTATAGGCGCGTCCATTTGGATCTCTGACTGCATGAGCGAGCTGATGCTCAATAAAATCTGGTCGTATTTTTAAGACTTCATCAAGAAGTGTCCGCGCCATTGCCCGAAACCCATGCCCAGACATCTCATCTTTATCGTAGCCCATTCGTCTCAACGCTGCCAAAATAGCATTTTCACTCATAGGACGTTCGGAAGTTCTGCCCGGAAATACAAAATGCCCTGAACCCGTCAAGCGGTATATTTCTTTTAATATTAATAAAGCCTGTTCTGATAATGGGACAAGGTGCGATTCTCGCATTTTCATTTTACGAGCTGGAATATTCCACTCAGCACTTTCAATATTTATTTCAGACCATTCTGCATGACGCAGTTCACCGGGACGGACAAAAACCAGCGAAGCAAACTTTAATGCACATTTAACAATAAAACTTCCTTGATAACCATCAATAGCTCTTAACAACTCCCCTACTTTCTTTGGTTCGGTGATGGCAGCCATGTGTTTTTCTGTTGGTTGTGGCAGAGCACCCTTTAAATAGGCTGAAGGATCGCTTTCTGCGCGTCCTGTCGCAATAGCATACCTGAATACTTGTCCACAAATTGTTCTTATACGATGAGCTGATTCTAAGGCCCCTCTTGATTCTACACGTCTCAATACTTCTAAAAGCTCAGGAGCTTTTATTTTTACAATCGGACGTTGACCAATCCATGGAAAAAGATCACGCTCCAAACGACTCTTTATTGTTTCTCCGTGGCCCTTGGTCCATGTTGAAATGAATCTACTATGCCATTCTCTTGCAATAATCTCGAATGTTTCTGTTTCCTGGATATTAGCCTGTTTTTGTGCTTTGCGAACAGCACCCGGATCAACGCCATGAGCTAACTGTCTACGGGCCTCATCACGTCTCTGTCGAGCATCAAGAAGGCTTATTTCCGGATAATTTCCAAAGGCTATGAGTTTCTCTTTACCTTCAAACCTGTATTTAAAGCGCCATAATTTTCCGCCAGTACTTGCTATGAGCAGAAAAAGACCTTCGCTGTCAAAAATTTTATAAGGTTTTTCCTTAGATTTTGCCTTACGTATTTTTAAATCATTCAATGGCATGTCATCACCTCATCTGGGGGTATCTTGTTTTTACGTGGGGGTATATTAGCATAATATACCCCCAATTTCAACCAGATTATATCGGACTGTATAAGACAGTCTTGGACAGTAGACAACAAAAAACCCGCTATTTATAACGGGTTTTCATTCTTCATTGGACTGTCCTGGACAACATCTTGGTGGAGGCGGCGGGAGTCGAACCCGCGTCCGAAAACCTTCAGCAGGAGAATCTACGCGCGTAG
>CAYMWM010000059.1:13905-20179 GCA_964394185.1 uncultured Smithella sp. | reverse complement strand
GCTGCCCGACGGCCTGCGCGGATAAACCGGAATTTAAAAATCTTGCCCGCAAGTGGATTGTCGTTGCCGGTAATTTTGTTGAAACGGAGAAGGCAGCGGAAGAGAAACTGGCGGAGATGATAGTCGGCAGGATAAAGGGATATAGTACTAAGGGCTGTTGACCGGGAGCGCATTTCCGGAGGGAGGCGCAATAATGAATAAATATTCCTTACCGGTAAAGCCTGAAAGGCTTTACAATACGCTCATCTGCTTTGTTGCGCTGCAAATCGCACCGCTCAACGTATATCTATATACGCCTCGCGGTTCGATTTTTGCGCGCCTTGCATCTGAGCATTTTTGAACAGCCCATAAACAAGGGAGGCAACGACAACCCTATCACTGTTTCAGATATGTTGATTAAATATAAAAAAGGGATTTTTTAAGGTGATTCAATGAATAATAAAACATTAGGCCAACCTGATAATTATCACGCAAGAGATGCAAAAGAGATTGCTTCTCGTGCACTTGCACTATTTGGTGTTATTGGAGTTGCGTTTGGTGCTCCTCGCAAGGATGTCATATCGTGGTTAAAAGAAGAAAATCTTTGGGATAAACTATCGCCGTATGAATTGGCCTATCTTTCAGCAAAAAAACCGACAAGGAAACAGACAATCAATTTTTCATGGGAGAGCGAAGCGCTTATTGTGCTTCTTTGGGCACTTGCTAAAGTTGAAAAGATTCCTGAACCAGATGAACAATGTGATACTTCTTTATTTCAAAAGATTATGCCACCTTATTCGAATGTTGCTGTAGAAGAATTTGTTTCGTCCGCTGAACGTCGTGCTGCTGAATGTTTGTTGGATATGGCCGGAAAAATTATGCAACTTCATATACTTGCGCGTCAGGCCAAATACTATTCTAAGCAAATATCACAAAAAATAGATATTGAAATTATACAAGAGCGACATCATGCAATTAATTGGGTCGTTGGATATGAGGGATTACCATGGGACGAAGTCACTACTGATACATAAAAAGGGAAAGAGGAGAAATCGCGGACAGCGCCCTGTTTTCCGGAAATCTAAGAGTTAAAATAATTCTTAATGACGTTTATTAAATGAATTACAGGAGGTCTTATGATAAGCACCATCATTCGCTGGATTATAAATGCAGTACTATTAATGCTTATCCCCTATGTTGTTCCGGGAGTAACCGTTAAGAATTTCTGGGCAGCTCTCGTCGCGGCTCTGGTACTGGCTTTTGTCAATGCCTTAATCAAACCCATTCTGCTTCTGCTTACTTTACCCATTAATATACTGACACTGGGATTATTTATCCTGGTCATTAACGGTTTGATGTTTTGGCTTGTTTCAGCGGTCGTTAAGGGTTTTTACATTTCCGGTTTCTGGCCGGCATTTTTCGCGGCACTGGTCTTTTCAATTTTCTCAATCGTATTAAATTATTTGCTGGATTAAGGCTGCGAATTAGGGGACGGTATGCTTAATTATTGATGTAATAGATACTTACGCGGAAGAAGAGAATGGAAGTTAAACTCGCCAAAACAGCCGGTTTTTGCATGGGCGTGCGCAGGGCAGTGGATATTGTCCTAGACATAGCGCAGCATGAGAAAAAACGCCGTATCTATACCTACGGCCCGCTGATTCATAATCCGCAGACCATTGAATTATTGAAGAGCCGCGGCATTATTCCCATAGAAAGCATTGATGAAATTAAGGACAAAGGCAACGCCATTTTAATTATTCGCGCTCACGGCATCGCACCGGCGGAAAGAAAGAAACTTAAAGAAAGCGGCATCGAAGTCGTCAACGCGACCTGTCCCAAAGTCGGGTATGTTCAATCCATTATTAAAAAGCACACTGCTCTTGATTACACGGTCGTCATCGTGGGAGACAGGGAACATCCAGAGGTTGACGGTCTTTTGGGTTATACCGGTGGCAAAGGCATTATCATTTCCAGCATCGAGGATGTGGATAAGATGCCGTGCAGCAGTAAAATTTGTGTTGTGGCTCAAACAACGCAAAATCTTGATGATTACGACAGGATTGTCGACAAAATCAAAGAAATCTGTCCAGAGGCGGTTGTCTTCAATACGATTTGTTTATCAACGGAGCAAAGACAGGCGGAAATCACGGAGATGGCCGGAGAAATGGACGCCATATTTGTTGTAGGCGGTAAAAACAGCGCCAATACCAGGCGGTTGGCTGATCTTGCTCAGAAAAAACAGCCTTCCACCTTTCATATCGAAACCCCCGAGGAAATGGAAAAGATTGATTTTGGCCCATTCAACCGTATTGGTGTTTCGGCCGGAGCTTCCACGCCCAACTGGATTATTGACCGGGTAATAGACAAAATTATGGAAGGCCAGAGCCGCAAGTTAAAGATTATGGGTAAATTGCTCAATATCTGGATGCTGGCCATCAAAACTGAAGTTTATTCGGCTATCGGCGCGGGCTGTCTTTGTCTTGTCAGTATGATGTTGCAGGGGATGAAACCCAGGATTTCTTTTATTGCGATTGCCTCTCTGTTTGTCTACGCCGTTCATGTCTTCAATCGTTTAATCAGAAATAAACCCGCCGGACTTGTCGGCTCTTTCCGGGAGGAAACCTACTTACGCAACGAAAAAATATATTTTTACACGTCTGTAATGGCTATTACTGGTTCGCTTATTCTGGCGTTTTTTGAATCATTGACTGTTTTTGTGGCCCTGTTTATTATTTCTGTAGCCGGCGCGATTTATGATATGAAAATTCTGCCTCCCCAATGGAAATTACAGAGCCTGAAGGATGTTCCCGGTTCGAAAAATACATTTATGTCCGCAGCCTGGGGCATAGCGGCGGCTTTTTTGCCAGCTTTGGATAATCAATATACGTTTACCACCGGATTATTGGTTGCTTTTTTATTTACTTTTGGCATGGTTTTCATCCGTTCGGCCATGTCGGATATTCTCGAAATTCAAAGCGACAAGCTGATAGGCAAGGAAACCATTCCGGTCTTTTTTGGCAAAGAACGCACCATCAATATCTTGAGAATTATATCTTTGATATTATTGATTATTCTTCTATTTTCGTATCCTGCCGGATGGACGTCGGCGTTGAGCATTGTACTGGTTGTCTGTTTATTATATATATGGATTTGTTTCTTTTTTTGTGATAGGAAACCTGCTCTTTCCGGGGCTATTAAGGAAGGTCTTCTGGAAACCAGCTACATTATAGCCGGTTTCTGTGTTTTTATTGTGGCGTGTTTTCTGATATAAGGAAATCCTTCCTTAAAAAAGGTAATGATTTATGGTAAAAAAAATAACCTTTAGTTGTATAGTAATAACTTTTATTTTAACAATAATCGGATGCGGCGGATTGCGTTTTTGCCAGTTGGCGCCGGAAGCAAAAGATTATCATCCGCGAAGAATTGCCGTGTTTCCAATGGAAGTATGGAATCACAAAGAAGCTGATTCCAGAAAAGTGGTTGAACAGATTGTCGCGGGTTCTCTGGTTGAAAAAAAGTGGTTTGACCATGTGACGGATGTTGACAGCCTGAATAAACAGATTAAGGAAAACGAAGAATTAAGCCAGGTAAAGGATGAATATTTTTCCAAGTTGAAAACCCTTGCATTTTCAGATCCTGATTTAAGCAGGAAAATTGGCGAATTAGCCCAAATTAACGCATTTTTGCTGTTATCTGTTGATGAGTGGAAATATGCCGGTGAAGGTGATAATAAAACAGCGCAGGTTGGCCTGACCATGGAAATGTATGATGTTTCCACCGGCAAATTGATGTGGAAGGCAAATCATTCCATAACGAATGAATATATATTAATAAAACCCGAATTGCCGAAAATTGCCCGCGATGTTGTCCGTAAAATGATTGATTACATGCCGCATTGAACGGGCGGAAAAAATGATTATTTTCATTACATGGAGAAAGTAAATGAAAGAAGAAGTACAGAAAGCGATAGATCTTATCAGACCCAGCCTTCAGGCTGACGGCGGGGATGTGGAGCTTGTGGATGTGAGCGCGGACGGGGTGGTCAAGGTAAAATTAACAGGAGCCTGCCGAGGCTGTCCTATGTCCCAGATGACTTTGAAGATGGGAATAGAAAAAATGATTAAAAAGCAGGTCCCGGATATCAAGGAAGTCGTAGCCGTTTAAGTAATTTACGGCGGAAGCTGTAAAAATTTTGGTTTTGCCAAACAATGATTTTCTGACAGATCGTTTGCCGGGAAGCGTTGTTTTGTTGAAATAATTATTAATAAAGGAGCATGAAAATTATGGCATATGTGATTACTGACGAATGTATAGCTTGTGGATCTTGTGAAAGTGAATGCCCGAAAGGGGCAATCGCAGAAGGTGACGATAAGTATGTTATTGATCCCAAACTTTGCGACGATTGCGGAAGCTGCGCCGACCAGTGTCCGGTAGAAGCAATTGTGCCCGGCGACGGGAAATAATTTTTGTATTAGATATCTGGCAGCCGGGCATAAATCTGTATTCAGGCGGATATATTCCCGGTTGCGCCTTTTCCTGAAATTCACCGCAACTTGCCGCAGGGCGAGTCCTGCGGTTTTGTTAATTAGCCGGCATTTTAAAAGTTCATTGGTTTGAAAGGTTTTGTCAGTGAATAAGTTAATTACGTTTGAGGGTATCGAGGGTTCGGGAAAATCAACGCAAATAAAGCTTGTTACCGAATATCTGGATGAAAAAAAGATTCCACATATTGTGACGCAGGAACCTTCAGGCACGGGCATAGGACGTCAAATAGGCAACATCCTTTTTAACCGTCAGCATGGCCATCTCTGCGCGGAGACGGAAATATTTTTGTTTTGCGCAGCCCGGGCGCAGCACGTTCGGGAAGTCATTGGGCCTGCACTGGAACAGAACAAAGTTGTTTTATGCGACAGATTTTCGGACGCCACATACGCCTATCAGGGTTTCGGACGCGGCCTTAATCAGGAATTCATCAAGCTGATAAACGACTATTCTGCGATGCATATCAAACCGGATATGACTTTATTATTTGATTTGCCTGTGGAGGCAGGATTGCAAAGGGCGACGGCACGCAATAACAAGTTGAAAGAACCTGCCGCAACCGACAGGTTTGAAAGAGAAAAAATTGAGTTCCATCAGAGAATTCGTGAAGGATATCTCCATATTATGAAGAACGATCCCGGCCGTTTTCGTTTAATTGACGCCGCGCTCGATGTTGATGCCATTCAAAAAGAAGTACGTCGTCACATTATTGATTTTATTAATTTGAAAAATTAACAGAAGGGAAAATTCCCTTCCGTGTTACAGATTGATTATGTCTTTCCAAAATATCTACGGCCATGAAAAGAAAATAGAAATTCTCCGGAAAACCCTGGCAGCCGGGAGAACTGGGCACGCCTATCTTTTCAGCGGCATTCCGGCCATCGGCAAGAGAACTTTAGCCCTGGAATTTATCAAAGTCATCAACTGCGAAAAAGCAGAATCTCTTCATGACGCCTGCGGTGACTGTGCTTCCTGCCGTAAAATTCTGCATGAAAGCCATCCGGACATTTTTTTTGTGGAAGCGGAAGGCCAGTTCATCCGCATCGCTTCCATCCGTCAAATGCAGGAACGGACCAAATGCAAGCCTCTGGAAGCAAAGAGAAGAGCGTTTATTATCGATGACGCCGACAAAATGAATGAAGAGTCCGCGAACGCTCTTTTAAAAATGCTGGAAGAGCCTTCAACGGTCAACATTTTAATTCTTATTACAGCCAGGCCTTATTCCATGCCTCAGACGATAATTTCGCGCTGCCAGCATATGCGTTTCAATCCTTTGAATTCCGAAACAGTGGCGAAATATCTTGTGAGCGAAAAAGGGATGGATAGTGAAAATGCTTTGCTTCTGGCGTCTTTATCCGGTGGTTCCATCGGCAATGCGATTGAATTAAATAAAGAGGATATTATCGCTTATCGCACGGAATTGCTGAATTTGCTCTCCACGACAAAAAGGGAAGATCCTTTCAGCCTGATTAATTTCGCTTCTTTTCTGGGACAGAAGAAAAAAGAAATCAGGCAGGGATTGAATATTTTAAAGCGGTATATGACGCCAGAGTTACTGATAGCAACCAGCTGGCCAAAGAATGGATAGAAGGCTAAGCGCTTCTATTCTTTAGTTAGAATCCATTTGAGTAGGCAGAGCGAATTTTTGATAAAGTTGATGCCAGCGACGGAATTTTTGTGAAGGACTGCAAGGGAAAAGTCCGATCAGATAGCATTTGATCGGACTTTTATTTTTCAAGCATAAGGTTAT
>CAYMWM010000059.1:0-13895 GCA_964394185.1 uncultured Smithella sp. | reverse complement strand
ATATTCTCAATACTTTTTTCCGTGATGTTCTGATTTTCAAGGAAGTCGGCAAAAACGAAATGCTGATTAATCGGGACAATGCTTCTTTTATTTCAGCCTGTGCGGCCCGTTTGTCCGGCGAGCAAATTATTCAGAATATGGAACAGATAGAAAGAGCCGGGGATATTATCGAGCAGAATGTCAACAAATCATTGACATTGGAAACAATGGCATTTAAGTTAAATTATTAAATATCGGGTAGGGTAAAAAATTGCTTATCAATATTATAGGGGTAAAATTCAAAAAAGAGGGCAGGATATATAATTTCAACGCTGAAGATCTGATTGTCCATAAAGATGATCAGGTTATCGTTGATACGGATAACGGCCTTTCTCTGGGCGTGGTGGTTGCCGATGTAAGAAGATGTCCGCAGTCGGAAGCGCCGGCGAATCTGAAAAAGATCGTCCGCAAGGTAACCGCCGAAGATATAAAGATAAAAGAGGAAAACGACAAGCTGGAGAACGATGCTTGGAAATTCTGTGTGGAAAGGATTCAGAAAAGGGAGCTTTCCATGAAACTGGTTGACGTGGATTGCCTTTTTGAAAAAAGCAAAATAATTTTCTATTTTACCGCCGATAACAGGGTGGATTTCCGTGAACTGGTTAAGGATTTGGTGCAGAAATTTAAAATGAGAATTGAGCTTAAGCAAATAGGCGCCCGTCAGGAAACACGCATTACGAAAGGCATCGCCGTTTGCGGTCGAATGGTGTGCTGCGCGGGAATCCTGCAGAATCTGGAACGTGTAACCGTTAAGATGGCGAAGGAACAAAGCATGTCTCTCAATCCGGAAAAAATTTCCGGACTATGCGGCCGCCTGATGTGTTGTCTGGCTTTTGAACATGAGGGTTACGCGGGAAAGAAAAAATGTCCCAAAGCAGCCAAAGCTAAGAGCGGGGAGTCAGATGAGCGGGAAGAGAAGCAGACTTTGGATCTGGAAAAAATGGATGAATTTGATAATTTTCACTAATGAATGGAGACGCTGTAGATATGCCAAAATCATTTTATATAACGACACCGATTTATTACGTTAACGCATCGCCGCATATCGGGCACGCTTATACGACCATTGTTGCCGATGTTCTTGCCCGGTATCACCGGATGATTGGTGATAAAACTTTCTTCGTAACGGGAACAGACGAACACGGAGACAAGATTGCCGAAGCCGCTCTAAAGGCCGGCATAACCCCCAAGGAATATGCGGACAAAATCAGCGCGCAGTTTCGCAGTCTCTGCCCCGAACTCTCCATATCCAATGATTATTTTATCCGGACGACCGATGCCAACCATATCGAAACCGTCCGGTATATTTTGCAGAAAGTCTACGATGCCGGTGATATTTATTTCGGCAGCTACGGCGGTTACTATTGCTTCGGATGTGAAAGGTTTCTGACGGAAAAGGAAATCGTCGATGGTAAATGTCCCGAGCATGGTCGGGAGCCGCAGTATATTGAAGAAAAAAATTATTTTTTCAAAATGAGCAAGTATCAGGATTGGCTTATCGATCATATCAAAAATAATCCCGATTTTATCAGGCCGGAAAGATACAGAAATGAAGCGCTGGCCTTTTTGCGCGATCCGCTGGAAGACCTGTGCATATCACGCCCCAAAACCAGACTGGAATGGGGCATTACCCTTCCGTTTGACGAGAAATACGTGACCTATGTCTGGTTTGATGCGTTGATTAACTACGTTACAGCTGTCGGCTATCCTGATGGAGAAAATTTCAAAAAATTTTGGCCTGTGGCCGAACATCTCATTGCGAAAGACATTCTAAAACCTCACGGTATATACTGGCCAACGATGCTTAAATCAGCCGGTATTGAACCTTATCAGCACCTCAATGTCCATGGATACTGGAATTCGGATCAGAGCAAAATGTCCAAAAGTATGGGCAATATCGTCCGTCCATTGGATCTGAAGGATAAATACGGATTGGATGCTTTTCGTTATTTCCTTTTACGGGATATGGTTTTCGGACTGGATTCCAATTTTTCGGAGGATGCTTTTGTCCAGCGCCTGAATTCCGACCTGGCCAATGATCTGGGCAACCTGGTCAGCCGTTCCATAACCATGGCCATCAAATATTGTAACTCAAAGGTGCCGGAAGTCAGTTCCATAAATAAAGATACCATTCTGCATGATGCCGCGCTGAAAGCCGTTGAGGAAGTTGAATCAAGCTTTCATGACATGTCTCTGCATAAAGCATTGATAGCCGTCTGGGAATTTATCAATATCGCCAATAAGTATATTGTGGAAAATGAGCCCTGGAATCTGGGCAAAGACCCGGCAAATAAGGAAAAACTGACAGCCATTATGTACAATTTGCTGGTGGCCCTTCAGGAAATAGCTGTTCTACTTACACCTTTTATGCCGCAAACATCGGAAAAGATTTTACGGCTAATCGGGGTGAATGAGCCACAGAATCTTGATATAGCCGGAATAAAGAAAGGCAGTTCTTTAAAGGCAGGCAGTCCCTTGACCCGGGGTGAATCCCTGTTCCCGCGCATTGTTCAGGAAAAAGAAACCAAAACTGCCGAGAAAAAACCGGCCGTGAGCGACTTGAAACCGGAAATTGATTATGAGGAATTTGCCAAAGTGGATTTGCGCGCGGGAAAGGTTCTTGACGCGGAGCCTGTTCCCAAGTCCAATAAGCTTTTAAAGCTTAAAATTGATATAGGCGAAGAAAGAACAATCGTTGCCGGTGTCGGCAAGGATTATAAACCCGAGGATTTAATCGGCAAGACGATCGTGATTGTCGCGAATTTGAAACCGGTAAAGCTTATGGGTGTAGAATCTTACGGGATGCTTCTGGCAACCGATACAGATAAAGGCCTGACGGTTCTGACATTCGACCGTGAACCGAAGACCGGAGGCAAAATCCGGTAACCGCTATCTTTCAAGAAATTTAGATGGCCGCTTGATGTTGGCGATTCCCCGGAAATAACGGTGAACACCATCTTCAGGCCATTTGATAATTTTTTTCCCTGAACAATCTCAGGCAGGCACTCACAACATTGGGGTCATAGAGAATGCCCGCGTTGTTTTCAATTTCTTCAAGCGCGATTTCCAATCCCAGTGCGGGTCTGTACGGGCGATACGATACCATGGCTTCAACAACATCCGCCACGGCAAGAATACGCGATTCAATAAGAATTTCTTCGTTTTTTAACCCCTGCGGATAGCCGGTGCCGTTCATGCGTTCATGATGCTGATAGACGATATCTGCCAGGGGCCAGGGAGATTCAACTTCCTTGATGATTTCATAACTGTATAGAGGATGGTTTTTGACCAGAGAAAATTCAAGATCGGATAAAATTGCCGGTTTACACAATATTTCCGACGGGACGGAAATTTTTCCGATATCATGAATGGCGCTGGCCATTCTGATAGACTCGATTTTATCGTGAGAAAGTTTCATTTCCGTGGCAATGGCGCGGGCGAGATCGGCCACTCTTTTTTGATGACCGGCCATATAGGGATCTTTCGCTTCGGATGCCGTTCCCAATACCTGTATGGTGATTTTAATGGATTGTCGCAGGTTTTCTAACGTTTCATTGAGTTTCGCTTCCGCCTGTCTGCGCAGAGTGATATCCTGATAGATGACTTGAGATTGTTTACTGCCGCTCCAGAATATTTCCTTACGGAAAACGTGGAGATGGCGTATATCGCCGTTTTTCCTGATGATACTTACTTCATATTCAGACGGTCCGGATTCACCCCGCAATCTCTTTTGCTTTCTTTCCTGGAATTCAGCGTAACTTTCCGGGGTATACCGTTCCTGCAGGGGGGTGTTTTGCAATTCTTCAACGCTGTCATATCCATAAATATCGAGAATGGTGTTGTTGGCATAAATTGATTTTCCTTCAATGGTTGATATACGCACGCCAAGAGGGGAGTCATCAAGCGAACGACGGAAATTATTTTCACTTTTCTTCAAAGCAACTTCCATCTGTTTGCGTTCGGTAATGTTTCTGCCTTCACCTAAAATGGATACAGGTTTTCCGTTCTCATCGCGAATGAAACTGAACATACTTTCTCCCCATACCGTCCGTCCGTTTTTACAGCAAAATTGTATTTCCAGTGGACGGGTGAGAACATAATCCGGGGAAGCCAAGGCTACAGGCATCTCTTCTAAAAAGAAATCCATCGCATTTTGTAAAGATTCCGCTGTGAGGAGTTGATTCAGCGACATCTCTTTTATTTCGTCAAACGTATATCCCAGTAATTTTTCCACCGACGGGCTGACGTAAAGTATATTTAAATTCAGATCCATAGTCCATACCTGGTCTTTCATATGGTCGGCCAGCAGGCGATACTTTTCTTCGCTTTGTTTGATTGCTTCATCCGTCTGCCTGCGTTCGGTTATATCATGCGCAATTCCTCTGAATCCTCTGGGATTGTCAGACGAATCCAGTAGCAGAAATATGGAGCCTTCAATATCTCTTTTTATCCCCTCTTTTGTGATGATCTGCCAGCTGAGATTTCTGCGGGGTTCGCCTGTCTTGTATATCTTTTCACAAAGTTGAAAAATATTTTTTGAAGTCTCTTCGTCCGTGCATTGCCTGATGTTCATGCACATCAATTCTTTCCTGGAGAAGCCGCAATGTTTACAGATTACATTGTTGAAGAAAGTAAAGTTTCCTTTGAAATCGGTCTCAAAATATCCCTCCTGCATGTTTTCGAGAATAGTTCTGTATTTTTCCTCGTTTTGACGCAGTGATTCCTCAGCCAGTTTTTGTTCGGTAATGTCATGGATATTCATGACGATACCGGCGATATCCTGATGATTCAGAAGAACTTTTCCCATGCCTGAGAAATAGCGGACAGATCCGTCTTTATGCATGATGCGGAATGAATTCGGTGGAAGAGATGCGCTTCCGTCCTGAATGGCTTCTCTGAATTCATCCGTTGCCTGTTGAACTTCATCCGGATGAATATAAGTGAAGGCGTTCTTGCCAATGACTTCTTCGGGTTTATATCCGGCAAAGCGTTCTATGGAAGAACTGCAATATTTAATATCTCCTTTTTCATCCGTGATGACAATGATATCCGATGTGTTTTCGGTAATTTCCTTAAAATATCTTTCGCTTCTTCTTAAATCATACTCCATGCGTTTATGATCGGTAATATCTCTGAAAACAGCTAGTCTCAGCGCCCGATTTTTATATCGATATGGCTTGCCTACAACCGAGCAGGCAAAGGTTGAACCGTCTTTTCTGACTCCCAAACCTTCTTGTGTTTTCTCGTTTCCAATAGAAATATTATCTTTGATTTTCATCCATGATGAAGGATCAGCCAGTTTTTTCGTATTCATGCCGATGATTTCTGGTAATTTGTATCCAAACATGTGGGCGAGAGCATGATTTGCATCCAGTATAATGCCGTTGTCGTGAAGGGCTATTCCCTCCTCTGTCCCCTCAGAAAACAGTCGGAAGCGTTCTTCACTGGCTGTCAGGCTTCCTTTTTTATTTTCCTTTCGTGAATTATCTGTTTGCTCATGCCTGCTGATTTTATTTTTTAATATGTTGTTATTTCTGTGTGTTTTATAGTCCTCTTTTTTCATTTTTCTTTCCTTCAGACAGTACCGGGTTCGATGTCATAATATTACAGCGCAAGTTTTTGTTGGATTTGAAATAACTTAATTAAAAGAAGTATGATAATAAGTCAATTGAAATGTAATTTCACAGCAAAATAAAAATATGAAAGCAAAACCCGACATATCAATTGCATGCAATATTTTTTGATAATTCTTGTGGGAAATTAAGAAAAGAATATCATCAGTACCCATACCTGTGATGAAAGGTTTGGGAAGAATTCTGAACAGAATGATGGATCATTCATCAGGTTTTTAATTGTTTCCCCACATGAGAGCCGTCCAGCCTTCATTATCTTTTGCATTAACATCTGCGCCCTTGTCCAAAAGCAGCTTGACGATTTCAGTATTGCCTTTCTGCGAGGCATGCGTCAAAGCCGTCTCGGCAACGGCGTTTCTGGCGTTCACATTCGCGCCTTTTTCCAGAAGCAGTCTGACGGTTTCGATATGACCGTTAATCGTCGCCCGCATCAGGGCCGTCCAACCTGTATTGTCCTGACTATTGACATCCGCGCCCTTTTCCAATAGCAGTTTGACAATTTCCTGATAACCCTTCCTTGACGCCCATGTTAAAGCCGTCCATCCTTCATTATCTCTCATATTGACATTCGCGTTATTTTCCAGAAGCATTTTGACGATCTCGGCGCTGTTTTTCTCAGCGGCATACTTCAACGCCGTACTGCCGTCAATATCCTTTGCATTGGCCTCCGCACCTTCCGCCAGTGCCTCCTGTACTTCTGAAGCCTTGCCTTTTCCCGCGGCGTTGAGCAATCTTGCGTTTTTATAGGCCACATCGGTTACGGCACCCTTTTTCAAAAGGAGTTTGGCAATCTCGGTATTGCCATGACGCGCTGCATAGGTCAGAGCCGTATTTCCCTCTTTATTCTTGGCATTGACATCCGCGCTCTTATCTAAAAGAAGTTTGACCATCTCAATATTGCCCTTCTGCGACGCCCATATCAGGGCTGTCCATCCCGCATTATCTTTAACATTGACATCCGCGCCTTTATCCAAAAGCAGTCTGACCGTTTCGATATGGCCGTTCATCGTTGCCCGCTTCACGGCATTCTCATCATCATCAGCCTTGAAATTCAATTCCGCGCCCTTATCCAAAAGAAGTTTGACTATTTGAGTGTGGCCTCTTCTGGCTGCTTCATTCAGAGCCGTTGAACCGCTGGCGTCCTTTATATTAACGGCTGCGCCTTTATTCAAAAGCAGTTTGACAATTTCAATATGGCCGTTCATTGCTGCATACGTCAGAGGTGTGCTGCCTTCTTTATTTTTTGCATTTAAATCAGCACCTTTATCCAGAAGGAGTTCGACTATCTCTTTATAACCTTTTTGCGCCGCTTGCGTCAGAGCGGTTTCAGCAATACTGTTCTTGGCATTGACATCCGCGCCCTTATTCAAAAGGAATTCGACTACATCTGCATAACCTTTCTTAGCTGCCCATATAAGAGTCGTCCAGCCGTCTGCATCCTTCGCATTGATTTCCGCACCTTCCGATAATGCGGCCTTCACTTCCGAGAGATTTCCTTTTTGCGATGCTCTAAGCAACTGTATGTTTTTATCCGGTACGCCCGCTTCTGTAAAAACCGCAGAAAACACAAATAAGCAAATTGCTAAATACAGTATTCGTTTCATGAAGCACTCCTTTATAAAGAAAGAATATATATAATAGTAATTTGTCTGTCAACATATGGGATATATACGGCGTGAATTATTTTTGTGAAGGGAGTTCATATCTCATTAATCTGTTTTTCAAAAGTGTCAACATCAATTCAGTCATGATATAAAACCTTAATATGGTGACCGACCATATGGCTATGATAAAAATATAAACAAATCTGATATCCCAATTCCAGGCAAGATCGAATCCGACTGGGAAATAAAGATAGTTGATCCATGCAAAAAAGATGACCCCTTTCAGAGCCCTTGAAACCGGTAAAAGACATGCCGGAACGGCAACCCAGATTAGAAACTGAGGTGAATTAAAAATAGAAAATGAGATAAAACAAAGAATTAATAATATCCACATTCCGAGAAGATCGTCCCAATCTTTGGGACGGACAAGAAGGGGAATCACCGTACATGAAATTATTTGTAATATAGTCGGGACATGATGGATAGATATCCATTCGGAAATAATGGCAATCACATCTCCGGAAACTCCCGCTAACAGCAGCAAATAGAAAAAAGAATCATAGAAGGATTCCCTGTTGTACATTCTTCCCGCCTGATATAAATAAGGATTAAGCAGAGCATCCATTCCACCCCATGCCAATATGATAAGATTACTTATGATAAACGGTATAAAGGCCATTGATATAAGCTTGAAGATCATACGAGCGGTAGTTCTGGAGTAAAGGAAAATGATTAATGATGGTAAAAGTATCGCGGCGTAAACCTTAAGTGCGATTGAAATTCCCAGCCATATGGCTGATTGCTGGATTTTATTCTCTTTTATGGCCAGCAAGGAGAATAAACAACAGACCGCCGGATATATATCGTATCGGAACATTACGAAATATATAAATGAGGGTGCGAAAATAATCCAGAAGAAGAGTCTGGAGTGCTGGACGGTCATAATTTTTTTAACAGCCAAAACCAAGACCAGCAGGGACAAGCTGCTCCACACACAACAGAAGGCTGTAAACTCGTTCATAAAACGTTCAAAGGGAATGGAAATGAACCTTGTCAAACCAAAAATAACATTTGCAAGAAAAGGATAATCAGATCGCAGATCTTTATATAGAACACCGTAACCTCTAACCCAATGCGAAGCATCAAAATAGGCTTTAAGGTCACTGAGATCATATAGAATTCTAATGGGCCAATCCGGTAATGTGAAATAAAATGAACATAATAAAAGTAAAACGGCAAAGCAGGCCGATGCCGCTGCTATTTTCCATAATATGCGACTTACCGTTTGAGACGGAAATGTAAATACTTTTTGACGGTTAATCAATGTATTATCGTTTTAACAACATTCTGGATTTAACTTTTCAAAGATTCAATATACTTTTTTTGAACGAAGCTCTTTGTTTATCTTGGAGCTTTAAAAAGGCATTGCTTTCTCGTTGAGAGAATTAATTTTAATTTATATCTTTTATTCATTGAGAAAACAATAAAAAACAGAATTTAAATCATGGAAAGCTAGAAACCAAGAAGGAGGCTATCAAGGTGTTCATTTTGTCTTCTCATTTCATGTGATAGTACGGAAAATATTGCTGATTGAAAGATATCAAGCCTTGCATTATCGGCAGTATCCTTTGTTTTTAGCAATTTTCAAATATCCACAGTTTCCCAACTCACATGCCTTTTGCGCGTTAACGCATCCCAAGTCGTTTTTACCCATTGCGAAAGAAGCAATCCCCAGATTGACATAGGTATCAGCAGAATCAGGTTTTAGCCGCAGGGCTTCATTAAAGTCCCCTATGGCGCGGTGATACTGACCAAGTTTAGCGTAGGCAATTCCCCTGTTATGATAAACGATGAAATTAGGGTTCATGTGGATGACTTTAGTGAAATCCTTGATTGCCTGCCGGTACTGGCCTGATTTGATGTAAGCATCCCCCTGCACCATATAGGCATTAATATAATGGTTATAACTAGAGCCAATCTGTTCATTTCTTAAAAAGCCGAATATCCATGCTGCGAATGATTGCAAGTTCATTTTTCCCAAATAACGAATAAGGTAGTATTCGTTAAAAGGTCTGTCATCCGTGATGCTGATTTCGGGATTCATCGTATAAGAAGCAGTTTCCACCTTACTTTCGAGCAACTCGCTCCAAACCTCTATTAATCTCGTTGGCGAATTCAGATCCCACTCCAGACGATCTTTTCTGGCTTCTTCCGGCATGCGTGATATGGCTTGCTCTGCCGTTGGGATATTAATGGGACTCATGGAAGCCAGATAATGATAACCCATGTCTTTCTCATGATACATCACGACATGGGGAAACGAATGAGCAATAGATGTTGTTACAGCATTTAAAAGATCAGGATCATGTGCATCCGGAAACCACTGTTGTACGATACCGTCCGTTTTCAGCCTTAACCTGATCAATGAATAAAATTCTTCAGAGTAAATGAGACTGGAACCGGCAGCTTCGACGGGCGGTGGCGGATCAATAGTGATCACGTCATACCTTTTCTTTGTGCGTCTTAAAAATCTTCTGCCATCGTCGATAAGGATCCTCACGTTCGGCTGGGACAGAACACGCTTTGCATCTTCATGGTAATATCCAAAAGCTTCCTTAACGCTTGGCACCAGTTCAACTGCGGTTACATCGATTCCCCAGCTGGCCAGAGAGCGAAATGTTGTTCCCATGCCAAAACATATCATCAGGGCGGACTCCGGTTTATGGTTAAGGAATGTCAGCGGCATGTGCGCCATATCTTTTGTCGCGGGCGTTAATATGGTCATTCCGACCCCGTTAACCAGGAGATGTTTCTTTAGCCCGGATCCGTAGGAGACGACTGTGGCTGTGTAATCATGGCGGATAATCCCTTTTTTAAAAACTTCCTCGAAAGAAGTGGAAATAAATAGAGAACAGAGCAATACTATTGTCAAGACAGATGTGAGAATTGCACGCCAAACCGGCGCAGTCCTGAGAGAATTCCAGTGCTTTGTGAATAACCAGAGAATGGGTAATGTGAGAATAATGATTGAAAATCTGGAACCGAAAAAGGGCAACAATAAATACGACGCAACAAGAGGACCCAGCACACATCCGGCAATGTTGATTGCGTAGGCTTTTCCCGCTCTGTCGGGGTCGCCATTCGAATATTCGTCGATTAATCTTGGGGTGAGGTAACCCAAAAGAAAGCAAAAAGGAAAGATACTTAAAACAGGCAACCTTCTGAAAATGGGCACTCTCCAGTCGGTAAACACAACAGGAAGGAATACCGAAACGGCAATTAAAGCAACAATAATGGGAATACCCCATGTAAAATGTTTTTCCCTGTGACGGCGATAAAAGTATGAACCCGCACTGGTTGCCAGAAGGTATGTAAAAAGCAGTACCGCAAATGAATAAATGAAGGTTCCTAATGCCGGTGTAAATGATCTTGCCCAGATGACCTCCATGCCCATAGAGCTGAATCCGGTAATAAAAAGAATCGTCCTCGTCAGGTAAGGTATTAACGGCCTTTCAATGGATGTTTCCATTTGCCGACTTTCTCCGGACATCTTATTTCTTACATCTGACAAACGGTTTTGACGAAAACTGAATCCCAGTAACACCGCCAACAGGGCAACAGTAAAGTTCATACAGGCTGCTAAGAATAAGGTATGTTTAAAACCAAATAATTCAATCAGGAAGAGGGCTGTAATCAAAGTTCCGGCCATGGCGCCTATTACATTGGCAAGGTAGAGAAAACTGAAACCGTTCTTCTCTTGGGGATAGTGTTCCTCCAGGAATGCCATCATAAAAGGATATGTCGTTCCCATAAAAATACACCAGGGAACCATGGCAACGGCTATCACAAGTCCGGAGAAGAGGAGATAGGTGAATGATCCCGTACTCCCGATAGGTAAAAGAAACTGATCGCCAAATGAAAACAGATAGGGAACCGATACACCCCCGATTCCTATCATGGATTCGGCTAATGCATAAAGATATATGGCGGAAACAGAACGTTTACGGGTCAACGCCTTTATCCATTTTCCTCCAGCCCATGAACCGAAGAAAAGGCCAAGCATAAAAACGGACACGACAACGGATATGACAGGCGTGATGACGCCGAAAACTGCAAAAGCTTTCCTGAGCCATACAATCTGATAAGCTAATCCACAAAATCCGGACAGGCAAAACATGACAAAAAGAAGCAATTTATGTCGCTTATGCATAGTCAGACATCTTTTGATAAGATTTTATTAAATCGTGCACAAGTAGTTTATCTATTAGCGGATGCAATGTTGCATATTATTCAGAATTCGTCAATTAACAGTTTCAGAAAATAAGTGTGAGCTGTTGTATGGCTTGAAAAGCTTATCAAAAAGACTAAAAAAATGTTGTGATGCAATATGGTTGGTATAATGAATACTGTCACTGCCCGAATGATTCAGACAATGACAGTCATTGAGGCCATAACCTTATGTTGCATTCTTCAATAATACAGCACCAGACTTGAAGTGCTTATGATTTTTGTCGTTTACTAATGATCAATTAAGGTTGAAGTTGTTTCCGTTCCCTTCTTTGATGGAAGGCCACAATAATAGCTTCTGTGGCTGCCGCCATTGTAATTTTTTCTGTATTTAGAATCATATCGTAATGCATCGGATCGGCAATATCGGCGTTGAAATATTTCCTTGCGAACGCTTTGCGGTTATTCTCTTTCTTAACCACATACTGTTCCGCTTCAGATTTTGTGTAGCCTCTGTCTTCCATAAAATATTTGATTCTTAATTCCATGGGTGCAATGATTCTTACCTTAAAAGCTCTATCCTTCGGCAGTACAAAGTTGGCGCCTCTCCCTACAATAATGACATTACCGAAAATTCCTATAGTGCCTATAACTCGGGTCAGATGATGGAGATATTCCCCCGGCCACGGACGATTTTCACCGAACAAAGAGGAAAGAAGGGTTTCCCTGAAGGTTACTTCCCGTTCATCAAGCGTTTCGATGACTTTTCTGCTCATCTTTGCGCTGTCCGCTACATGTTGGATAATTTGTCCGCCTATCAGATCCATGCCCAGCGCTTTGGCCAGTCTTCTGGATATATCGCTTCCCCCTGCGCCCGGCTCCCTGGAAATTGTGAGAATCGGCCCACCTTTGAAATTCTCGATTTTGAGACCCTGTCTTATGGCCCGGTCAAACAGCTTTCGCCATTTGTCCACCTGCTGCTGAACCATACGGTCCATGATTATTTTTTCATCTTCACTTTCCTCCGAAGCCGCCGTCTTGATCGACAGGTCTCTTGAATAATCAGGACAATGGCTTCCGATAAATCCGTCAGATGATATTTTAAACTTCTTCTGACACTCCCTACGCCAGGCGCAAATACCGCAAATGTGTATTTCTACTGCCATGATTATCACCCTCTTTCTTATTGACTATAGCTGTTCGTTTTTTAACTCAACGCCTCAAAGCCGGCAACTATATCCAGCAGTTCCTCGGTAATTGTCATCTGACGCGTGCGGTGAAACTGTACGTGCAGATCTTGCATTTGTTCTTCTATATTCTTTTCCGCGTTCTGCATAGAAGCCAGGCGGCTTGCATTTTCACTGGCCAGTGACTCGGCAAACGCGCGGTAAAGCGAAACAAAAAGATATTCTCTGATGAGCGAGGAAAAAATCTTATCGCCGTCCATCCGGTAAATGGGCAGAGTCTTGGAATCCCATTTCTTGCGGGCGATTTCCTTAAGCCAATCACGATTCACCGGCAACAGTTGAACTTTGTAAGGATGATAGTTGGCGCCGCTGATATAATCGTTGTAGAAAAGCATGAAATTATCCACATTGTTGCGGAAATGCCACTCTTCAATAATCATAATGATTTCCTGAACCAATGGCGTTATGCCCGCGGTGGAGCTGGGAGTGGCCAGTAATTCATCTATGGGTTGTCCCGCATCTTCCAAATAATCCGCCACACGCGCGCCAACTGCCAGCACTTTGCGGTTTTCTTTTTTTACGCCGGCTTCCTTAATGTTATCCAGCGCAAAAACAGAGATCTGCTCGTTAAGTTGTCCGCACAAGCCCTGATCGGACCCGAAAACTATCGCACCCATGCGCTTAACAACCGTGTCTTTACTTTGCATCATCGCGCCCATGCGTTCCTTAAGCACAATTTGCAGTCCCATCTCAACGGCATGGTTGTAGTCTTCCAAAGACTCTACTGCCTTCTGATACTGACGGATGCTCACGGCGGCGAGAGCCTTCATCGTTTTGACAACCGATAAAAGATCGCCAGCGCTTTTTATTCTCCTTTTCAGGGACTCAGTTGTTTGCATTTGCTTCCTCGACTTCTTCAAACGGCGCAATGGTGGGTTTGATTTTATTCATGATGCTATCACGATCCGCCAATTCCAGTTTCTTTCCTTCCTCGATGCGTCCACATAATTCCGGCAGCTGCTCGTTGACCGTTTGCAGAAGGTGCCCTTCGACTTCGCGTATCTTATCGATCGGAACATGATCAAGGGCGCCTCCGGTTACTGACAACAGACTGGCAATCTGTTCTGACGCGCGCAGAGGTTTGTACTGCCCCTGTTTCAAAATTTCACGCACGCGCCAGCCTCGTTCCAGCACACGCTTCGTGC
>CAYMWM010000058.1:0-20989 GCA_964394185.1 uncultured Smithella sp. | reverse complement strand
GGTGTGGGGCGCTAAAACCGTCCCAGGTGGGTTCGATTCCCATGCACTTCCGCCATTTTTATTTGCAAATTTCTATTATTTGCTGAATAAGTTTTTCATCCCATCATAAATACAATACATGTCCTATTATACATACAAACAAGTGAACCGCCTGTATATTCGGCGTTTCTTATTAATTGACATGCAATTAAGATATTACTATGCTCCCTGTCGAAGGAAACAACTTTTTATCGAATAAAAAAATCGGAAAACATATGATGGCGATATGATAAAATGGTTCTCAATGAAAAAAGAGCTCATTCTAATCGTCCTTTTGGTTGTCTCGAGTTTCTTTTTTTGTCTTCCCCTTATTTTCCCCCTGAATAAAATCGTTTTCGAAGAATCATATCTTCAATTTTGTTCGTACCTTGACCTGAACATTATTCACTTTTTCAGAGACTATCAAATACCATTATGGTCCTTTCATTTCGGCGGCGGTTATCCTTTTATTAAACATCCGGACAATATATCTTTAAGTCCACTTTTCTACCTGCTGATATTGCCTTTTGGAAGTGCAAACGGATTAAAATTATTCCTGCTTTTCTCATACGCTACAGGTGCCGCAGGTTTTTTTCTTTTTGCGCGGCGCATTTTGCGGTTTAATCTGCTGACAAGCGCTATTACTACTATGCTTTTTCTATTTAACAGCTTTATCCCGTTCCAGATCGATACGGGTAATATTAAGGATCAGGGCTGGCTTTATCTGCCGCTTCTTCTCTATCTGGCAATTAGATCGAAAGAAGACAGACAATATTTCATTTATAGTGCTTTCTTGATGACCATGATGGTTTTCAACGGTTTCAGCCTTTATTTTGTTCCATTACTCCTTTTTCTTTGTCTATTTGCGCTCCTTGACGATATCAGCCCGAAATCACAACGGCTAAGTAACGGCAAAAGTTTCTTTTTATGTCTGCTGATCATATCAGTAATGGCATTTTTGCTTTCATCAGCAAAACTCATTCCGGTACTTGATCTTTTGAAAACCAATATGAGAGAGATCGCTCAGTACGGCAAGGCTTCGGAAAGTTCCATGACCCTGAAGGCGATGTTTATGGCCTTTTTTTCTAGTGGTCCACATGCAGTCGGAAATGAATCTACGGCAGTATCGAGTGGTCTTGGTATGAGCTCTGTCATGTTTATTGGGATCATACCGGCATTTCTTTTTGTGTTTTCATGTATTCTCGTGATTATCGTCATCTTTCTGTTATTGAGTATGGCGGATAACTCTCCTGTTGACCTTTTTTATTTACTCTGGCATCTGCCCTTATTTAATTCCATACATGAATGTCCCCGATACTTTTCGTTTCCTGTTGTATTTTTAATACCGGTTGTTATCGGGACTTTTTTTTCTTCCGCCGGTTTTGCAAGCTTGGGTAAAAAAATGAAATTTCTGATTTACTGCATAGCATTGATAGGAGCGTTGAATATGTTTGTGGCAAATACGAAATATTATGAATTTGCCGGAAAATACCAGGAAAGCATACCAGGACTGCAAACCGGTAATGAATTTTTCCAGGTTAAGGCCGGTTATCCCGATTCGATAGAAAAAATTCCTTTCTATGACGCAGATAAAAAATGGACGGGCAGATATGAAAAGGAATTGCCTTGTGGCCTCCAGTATTATTTTTTAAGACAAAACATCGGCATGATCAACTGGTATGGCAATATCAACCTGACGCAAAAGACCATTCCGCGATATATTGTCACAATGGGATACGGAGATTATTGGAATGATTTCAGAAGGAAAACTTCAATTAAAGAAGGAGTATTTAGCAATGACAATGACAGAGGCGAAGCCTTTTTTCAAAGACATGACAAAAATCATGTAAACGGCATATCATTTATGACCAATAAGATAAAGGTTGATTTTGACCTGACGCAGCCTGATGATCTGATTATCAATCAAAATTATGATAAAGACTGGAAAGTAAACATCGGAAATATTCATAACGTCAATGGACTCATCGGCATCCGCATTGATCAACCGGCAAAGGGCAATTTAATCCTCCATTATGTGCCCGTTTCTTTTTATCTTGGACTGGCAATAAGCATCATATCTTTGTTATATTGTCTTTTATTCATCTTGCGGCCTTCATGGCGGAAACATCGTAAAATGTTTGATGGTTAATATCGGTTGAATACGGCGATGAAAAACTATTTTATAGATAATCATACAGTGGATTTTTCCGGGGGACCTACTCATTTCAGGCGATGGATGCCTCTGGATATTTTAAACAGTATATCATTGCTCAGACATGAAGGCTTGGGGGCCGGATTCATTTCCGCTAAAGAAGTCTCAACGCTTGAACCGGGAGAAAAACCCCGCTTTTTTATATCAACATCCCCAATTGATTTATGGCAATGTCCTCCCTTGCATATCTCAGAAAAGTTTTTTTCGTTTTGCCGGAAACTTACTTTATCAGGTGATCTTTATGTGTGGGGTTATCATCCGACGTTACTGCCCGAGCTGATTCTGGAACAGACAGGTGCCCGGGCTGTCATCAGAGGGGAACCGGAAGAAACGATAAAACAAATTTGTAAAAATGAGCGTCTTGATCAAATCCGGGGAATCACATTCATAAAGGACGGAAAAACAGTTAATCACCCCGAACAAATACCGTTCGATCTTTCAATCCTTCCGGTACCTGCCTATGATCAAATCGATTTTAACAACTATCAGTACCAGCTTATGGGGTGGCGCAGGTTTGCGCTTTTTGAGACGTCTAGAGGATGTAAATTTGAATGCGATTTTTGCGGGAAAAATATTATGTATGGTCAAGGGATCAGACAAAAGACCTTCGACCAAGTTAAGAAAGAAATCCAAACCGCTGTAACGGAATACGGAGTCAGAACCGGTTATTTTTTTGACCTCGATTTTTTGAGTGCCAGACCTATGGCGGAGCAAATCTGCAGCTATCTTATAAAAGAGAAATTTGATTTCCGGTGGTGCTGTCAGACGCGTGTTAATGAGGTTGATAAAGATATTCTGACGATCATGGCCGATGCTGGCTGCAGATTGATCCATTTCGGCATTGAGAGTCATCGTCATTTTCTGAATGGAGCGAAATATAATTCCTATACCGTGGAGAAATTGAAAGAAACCATCAAAATGACTGAATCCATGGGCATTAAAACATTATGTTTCTATATCATTGCCTTTCATAATAGAATCCTTCCCGAGGATAAGCAAACGCTTCAATTAATGCGCGATGCGGATTCTTCTTATATTTCCCTGCATCGTTATTATGATTACAAGTCCGTGGAAACAGTCAGACAAAAAATATTAGAGCCATCAAAAAGGAAAATGGATCAGGTTGAAAAAACAATTCTGCTCAACACGATTTTTTATTATTTTCATCCCGTTCGTTTGATACGTTTGTTGTTTAAGGAATTCCGTCATGGAATCATTCGGCGGGGCGTATTTTTTTTAAAGATTTTACTGGGTGAAAAATGATCGATAGTCTTAGCGTCATATTGCCCGTATATAATGAAGAAAAAGATATACGTATTGTCTTAAACGAGATATGCTTATTTCTTGGCAGTAACTTTCAGCAGTATGAAATAATCGTTGTGAACGACGGGAGTTCCGATGGTTCACTTGATATCATAAATCACATCACGAATAGTAATCCTAATATCATTGTCCTGAATCATGAAAAGAACAAGGGATACGGTTGTGCTGTAAGAACGGGCATCGGGATTGCTACAATGAACTATATTTTCTTTATGGATGCTGACGGCCAATTCAGGATAGAGGACTTCAGTTTGATAGAACCGTTTATTTTCCAATATGATATGGTTATTGGTTTCAGGAAGCAGAGAAATGACACTCTCTTTCGTGTTATTCTGGGGAAGACATTTACCACAATCATCAACCGTTTTTACGGACTGAGCTTCAGGGATCTCAATTGCGCTTTTAAGCTGATGAGGCGGGTCGATGTGCGGGGTTTTGAACTGCAAATAAACGGTCCGCTGATCAATGCCGAGATTCTGATAAAAGCAAAACGCGGCGGGATGAAAATAAAAGAGGTTGCGGTGCCTCATTATTCAAGGCTTCACGGTCAGTCAACAGGCGCCAGAATCGACACGATTTTAAAAGCTGTAAGAGACTTCGTTCATCTTTTCAGGATACTCTAGATCTGCAGGAAAGTTGTTTACGCTCAATTAAGGTTACTTTTTCGCACAATCCTATTTGATAAGTTCCATACGTTATCGATTCAGTGAGCAGGTGTAAAAGTTCTTAATAATTTTACCTCTAAAACCCACTGACCGGCGAATCTGTAAATCATTAATTAAATAGATAAATTTCTCTTTGTAATACGTTTCGAGGGAAAGATCGTTCCCCTCTATAAATAAAACAACCCCGGAGCTTTGTTCTGGTCCGGGGCTGCCAATATTCATTCAAGCATTTCCTGTTATATGCTAAAAAAATATTTTGACGATCATATTTCCATTTACTCGATTAGTTTGCAGAAACAATGTTGGCATTAGAGTATCTAATGACTCCTTTTCCTACATAGATGGTTTTAATACCGTTAGCATCTTTTTGTGAAAAATAGCCTGATACGTCAAAACTCCAGTCTTTAAATGATACATACAGATAGGGCGGCCTATTGAAATTCCCGGTTTCTGTTTGAAATCCAATCAACCAGAATTCTTCTCCAATATCTGTATTTTTTAAAGTACAAAATACTTCATCATATAATGTGAAGCTACCGCCTTTTCCTTCAACAAAATGGACTTTACCCACTGGGGGAGATGCCTGACTATAGTTGATGTAATTGCTCACATCCACATCGTTGTAGCCGTCTCTGACAATAAGTTTCAAGATGTAAGGTTCCGTCGGTAGGTTACTTGCGGCGATGCCGTCGAAGTATTCTTGTTTTATCAGGATCGCCTGGCTGGAAAATGTCGTTCCTGTTGCTATGCCAAATCTGGTAATTAAATCGGCAGTCGTATAAGTAAATACAATTCCTGTTCTGTCGGTACCCAAATCGGATACGACACCGTCACCATAAAACTTAATGCTTAAGTCAACCTGCCTTTCGAAAATGATTTCCTGGGCGAAGGTGGCCTGGACGCATATTGCGCTCATTACAAGCAATACTATTAAAATGACAAATTTTTTCATGACCCAACCCCCCTTTCATTTTATTGTTGAAATGAAGGATAACCCGCAAAACATCACATAATTCATTGATTTTTCTTATAGTCGTAGACGTACAGGATATGCTGGAGCAGCAGGGAATGGGCAGAAAACGTACCGTTTCAACGGCCTCTAATAATATATAAAATATTAATCGTTTTAGTAAATGTCAATCAAACGACGTTTTATTTTTTTGACGTCAAACATCTTGATTTAATTCTATTTTCTGCTGAATGGTGAATGATTTTCGAGCCGGTGAAATTATAAAAAAGAAGGACTTGTGAAATAGGATTCTCACTTATGATAAATATAACCATTTGTTTATCATAAGTGAGAATGATTATGTAAAAGTATTTTAACTATTTCTACGTAAAAACAAGTAGATATATTAAGAATTTGTCTTGGCATGAAATTTGATAATAATAATTAACAAAGTTGTTCAGGTTCAAAAACGGGGGAGCTGAAAATGAATCAGGGAACACTGATTATTAATGATGAAAAAGGGATTTTATTGGCCTTTAAAAAAAAGATGCAAATTCCCAATATTGGAATGGATACTGCTACAGAACTTTACTGCTGGAGAAAGCGTCGATCTTATCTCCGTTATTCAAGAATACGCCCGCAAGGACAGCAACGTCCGACACATATCAACCACTTTCTAACCCTTCATTCCCCCTCCCAAGGGTGACGTGGAAAACCCTTTCTCTCCTCATCTTCAGGGAGAGAAAGGGCTCCCTCCTAAAAAAAGAGTAGGTTTTTTCATCCAATAACTTATCAGCAGAAATTCCATCAAAAGGAGTTTTCTACCAGACTGATTTTTAAAAAAGATGATTCTGTAATCACGAAAGAACCAATGCATCTGATCAGAAAAAATAGCTCTAAGAAAAACTGCTGCTTTTTTGAAGAAATCCTTATCTATAGAGAAAATCTGGATTAAAATGTTTTTATAATTATGAATGTCTGTTAGTGGGAATTAATAATTTTTCAGGGGAAAGTAATTTATTCTTAATACATTTTGTATGGAAAATGATTTCCGGATTTCTGCACTGAACAACGCACCTTGCAGAAACAGTAAAAAATATCTTTATAGCATAGCGGCAATCATGTAACTTATAAAGAATTAATCAGGCGGAATAAACTTTTTGCCGAATTATTCAGAAAAGTTAAAGAAAAAAGATCCGAATAATGCAAACGCAAATTTCGAGTCAAAAAAAAGCTCATTTATATAATAAGAATAAATTTTATGCCGAAATCTGACAATCCCTTGATTAGTATCATTGTTCCCGTATTCAATATCTCAAAATATCTGGAAAGATGCGTGAACAGCATCATTAATCAGAGTTACAAAAATATAGAAATCATATTGGTTGATGACGGCTCAACAGATGGCAGCGGTCAAATATGTGATGACTTCAAAGAAAAAGATCATTGTGTCAGAGTCATACATAAAATAAACGGCGGTCTTTCCAGCGCCCGTAATGCGGGACTTGATATTATAAAAGGGGAATGTGTCGGATTTGTTGACGGCGACGACTTCATCGATATATATATGTATGAGACGCTGGTAAAAGCCATTTTGGATAATGACGCGGATATCGTTCAAACGGGCTTTAGACACACTAATGAAAATGGCAATATTAAAGATGAAAGAAAATTTAAGGAAGCCACATATGATAATTTAGATGATATGTTTTACAATGGGTTTGAAACAAAAAATATTCATGTTGGCGTATGGACAAAATTATATAGAAGTGCAATTTTCAGAAATATCAGATTTTTTGAGGGATATGTTTTTGAAGACTATGCCATCATGCCAAGTATATTTAGTGAATGCAAAAAATTCGTTGTCATCGGTGGGGCTTTTTACAACTACTGTTCCAATCCTCAAAGTATAAGCAAAAGCAATATGAGCTTCAATACAGTTCAAAGCAGATTGGAAACGCCCTTGTATGTATTAAAATGCATAGAGAATATCGACAAAAAGTTTGTGGGTTATGCCTATCGATATATATGTCAAAGTAGCATGGCCGGTTATTATAAAATTAAAAAAACAGATAAAATAGATAAGAGAACAAATCAGCAATATACAAAACGCTTAGTTGCTCAATATAGAAAATATTTTAAATTATTTAAAAAGGACGCATTATTCAGACGAAGGAATTTATTGTCAAAAATAAAACTGCACATTTTTTCAATAAATCCATATATTGTTTACCTGTATGTTGAAATTAGAGACCATGTGAAAAAGTTTTAGTAGTTCACTGATGTTGTTTCTTTTCAGGATATACATACTGCCCTTTATCGATTGTCAACTTTCCAAAATTAATGGCATGCGTCGGACAATGGTGGTAACAGCTCAGACACATTGTGCAGTTATGCAGCCAGACAGGACGGCCGTCTGTCAGATGGATATTTCTCACGGGGCAGGAACGTTCGCATATTCCGCAAGCGGTACATTTCTCATTTGAATGGAACGATTTATCGTTAATGAAAAAAAGCTGAAAGAAGGGTTGAGCAACATGGCTTTTAATCCACGCAAACGTTCCTTGAACGACATCATATTTATCTCCGGCTCTTTGCGAAATCTGTTCATTGATGTATTGCAGCCTGCCGATTGCCTTTTGCAGCTTATCTGCCTGAAGCTCAGATGGGTCTATGTTAAAGCCGGGCATACAGACATACGTATTGGGCATTTGTACAGAGAAAGCACTGTCAACATGCCAGCCGCGGTGCTCGATAGATGACCTAAATACTTGTGTAGTAAGGCCTGCATCATCGCCGCAGGTACAAACCATAAACAGGTACTGGCCGTGATAGTTTTTCAATTTAAGACGGCGAATAAAGTCGGTTATGATTTTAGGCTGCGCCCAGGAATATACAGGAAACAGAAAGCCTATTTTCTCATCATCTTTCAGAGTAAAGGCGCAATCACCGTCCCTAACCTCCGGGATAAAAATTAATTGTTCGTTTTGAGCGTCAGCCATCTGTTTGGCCGCCCATCGCGTATTGCCGCAGCCTGAAAAATAAAATATCATAATTTTTTACCACTCCCTTTGGCGCTTTCCCGGTTTTGTAAACATTGATAAAAGTTGCCTGTATTGGCCATCACGAAACGTTTGTATCATAAGTTGAACAGGAGTCCAGATGTTTTAGACGGGAATAGGGTGCCCTTGTCAGTAGATTGCATAAATATTTTTTTTAAATCGTTGACTGACGAGTAAGTCTTAACAACAGGACGCCTCATCATTCAGCCTGTTAAGTTATTGTTTTATTTTTAATAATCGTCTTTGGAGACAAAAACTGCTGAATCCTGGCTTAACATATGATAGTAACCTTGCAGTGCGCCATGATAGTGTGCTTAAATTATGCATATGGAATCAGGAGGTATTTCGTCTTGAAAAAAGGTATCACAACACTCAGCGAATTTGAAGGGAACGTGATGCTCAAAAAATACGGAATCCCTGTCATTGAAAGTGTTTTATCTAATGATTATCCGGAAATTGAAGCCGCAGCCGATCAGCTTGGCTTTCCGGTTGCGCTCAAAATATGTTCGGAGTTAGTTCCCCACAAGACCGAAAGGGGTGGGGTTGCCCTTAATATCATGGATGCGTCCTCTCTGGGTACTGTTTTCGGAGAGATGAATAGCAAATTTTCTGATGTTCCCCATTCATTTCTTGTGCAGAAGATGGCCCGGCCGGGAACTGAACTCATCCTAGGAGGCAAGCGCGATCCCGTATTCGGGCCGGTGGTTCTCGTCGGTCTCGGCGGCATATTCACAGAAGTTTTCCGTGATACGGCCATCGACCTTGCGCCAATAGATATTACAATAGCCCGAAAGATGCTTGGGCGCCTCAAAGGCAAAGCCCTTCTGGAAGGCTATCGCTCTCAAAAATCACTGGACATGGATGCTATTGCCGGAGCCGTTTTGGCACTTTCCCGGCTTATATCTGAAAATCCGGATATTCTTGAAATCGATGTGAATCCCTTCATTGCTTATCCGGATGGAGCCGTGGCTGTGGATGCTCTGGTGCGGCTGGACGATAGCCATTCCAAACCTTTCCATAAACGTGCTGACTCTGCGACCGTGGCTCCTTTTTTCACCCCGGCATCCGTGGCTGTTATCGGCGCTTCGCGAAGTCCCGGCAAAGGGGGTAACATCATCCTGCGCAACCTGCAGAAGGCCGGTTTCAAGGGTGCCATACATCCCATTAATCCTACGGTTAAGGAAATTCTCGGCATGCCCTCCTACGCCAGAGTCCGTGATGTCCCGACGCCGGTGGATTTGGCGATGATTGTGATTCCCAAATCGGCAGTACCGGAGGCTCTGGAAGATTGTGAGGCAAAGGGTGTGACCAACATCATTTTGAGTACGGGCGGCTATTCGGATATGGGAGAAGCAGGCGCCAAGGAGCAGAAAATCATTATCGAACAGGCTCACCGTGCAGGCATAAGGGTCATGGGACCCAACAGTATCGGTACCCTCAATCCATCCGCCGGCATGGCCACTTCCATTGTCGGTCTTGATCCGATCAAAGCCGGCGGTGTTTCAATCATAGGCCAATCAGGTGTTTTCTCGTCAGGATGGGCGCGCTGGATTGCGGACACCAGGCCGTTCGGGCTGGCCAAGGTTGCCTGCATCGGCAATAAAGGCGATATTAACGAAAGCGATTTGCTGGAATATTTGACCGATGATGCCGCGACCTCCACCATCGGCATGTATCTGGAAGGGGTGGTTGATGGAAGGCGTTTCATCAGGGCGGCCGACCTGGCCTGTAAAAGAAAACCGGTAGTAGTCATGAAAGCAGGCCGTAGCGAGGCCGGAGCGGCGGCTGTCGCTTCACACACCGGTTCGCTTGCCGGATCGGATGCGGTTTTCGATGCTGTTTGCCGCAAGACAGGCCTAGTGCGGACGCATGATCCCGAGGCTTTCTTTGATACGCTTTCGGCATTTGAAAAGCTTCCGCTGCCGAGGGGAAACCGTATGGGTGCGTTTTCCATTACAGGCATGGGTTGTGTTGCAACCACCGATGCCGCGGAGGAATACGGCATTGCTCTGCCCAAGCTAAGCCCCGCCTCACTCAAAAAACTTGGTGACATTATGCCTGCATGGGCGCCGGTACGTAATCCTATCGACACCTGGTCTGCCATCGAGCAGCACGGTTCGAAAAAAACCATGTCTCACATCGCCGGTTGCCTGCTGGATCAGAAGGATATTGATGCCCTGTTGATTATATTGGTGCTCATGCCGGAGAGCATATTTGATATTTCCGAGGCCTTTGCCGAAATATTCAGCCGCCATCCCCATAAGCCTGTTTTTGCCAGTTACTATGGCGGCACAGCCAGGGAAATGGCCCATATTCATGATGGATTTGCCGCGCTCGGCGTTCCCTGCTATCCCACCCCGGAACGCGCCATGTTCGCGTTTGGACGCATGGTGGAATATTCTCGATATCGTGGAATTATCCGTAAGTAAACTAAGCTAGGGTTATGGTCTGTATTTATTGATTTATTTTTTTGCTTTTTTCGAAAATTTAAGGGAAAATATGGAAGTAAAAATATTTGAAACAATAATGTTACTGTGTTTCGGTCTTGCCTGGCCATTTTCAATTTACAGATTATGGAAAACAAAGACATCAACAGGTAAAAGCATGTTTTTCCTTTGTATTGTTCTGCTGGGTTATATGTCTGGGATTTTATTCAAGATATATGGCGTGCTTGATGAAGTCATATGCCTGTATATTTTAAATTCGATTCTCGTTACCATAGATATTGCGCTGACTCTCAAATACAGAAAGAATAATGAGGCCAGCCGGTCGTTTGCGGGCCGCTAATTTTTTCGTCAGGCTCTGAAGGAAGACTATATTCGTAGATTGCGGCAGATTAAGTTAAGAAAACAGTTAAAAGAAGGGCGTCGGTTCCGCCGATGACCGATGAAAGAAGATTTTCATGATAATTATTGACGGAAAAATTTGCCAGGAATGTAAGAACGGAAAATCAGCCGTTATATGCGACGGATGCGGGAAAATACTTTGCACTGAATGCCGGATTTTTGAAATATGGTCTTACGGCTGCGGCCATGGTGATCCTAAAGCATTCTGCAAAACCTGCTATAATGATCCGCAAATCAATCTTTGGAGAAATCACTAGATATATTAAAAATCAGAGACAATAAAATTCACGTTCGATGAATTCGTATGGGATGCCGGTTTAAATATCCTTCCTTCCTTTTCGTTTGAGTATATCATGAAAGCAAATGCCTACCGGGCTTGTCCCGACAGGCATTTGCCATGTAATTATTGCAAATCTTCAAGTTTCTTTTTAATTTTAACTCTTTTTCCCTTAATCATGGCCGCTTTGTTTCCCTCCAGCCATGTTTTCATAGCGTCCTCTTGTTTAAGGGATAAAAAGATTTTTCTGTACATTTCTTTTTGCGTTTCAAAAGTCTTTCCGTCCGGTTTGCTCGTTTCTTTAAGTTTCAGGATGAAATAGGCATCGTTGATGAAAAGAGGTTTTTCAGCGCAAGGTTTGCCGGTGGAAAGCTGAATAAGAATGTCAGATGCTTCTGAACTTTGTCCGATTTTGGGTATGGTATTCCCCATTTGAAAAAATCCGGTTTCGTTGATGTTCAAGCCTTTCTCCGAGGCAATTTTTTCAAAACTTTCTCCCGCCTTAATACGTTCCAGAATTGATTTGGCTTCTTTCTCGGCCAGGCTCTTTGTTTCGCTTTCAATATAGCGTTGTCTGACGTCGTTCTCTATCGTTTCGAGTTTGGGCACGTAAGCAACTTTCTTGTCAACAACCTGCATAAGATAATAACCGTTTTCGGCGGCCAGCACTTTGCTGACGTCTTTTTTCTGCAAATCCATAAGGGTTTCGCTTACGGCTTTAATTGATGAGAATTGCTGTGGAACTTTATTTACGGGAAAGAAATCGGAATAATGCACTGTCAGATTGTTTTTCTTTCCATAGTCTTCCATATTGTCTTCCTGATAGATAACATCTCTGGCTTTTTTCGCTTCCACATACGCGGTTTGCATTCCCCTTGTTTTGTTTAATTCTTTAACGATGGATCCCCGGACATTAGCCAGAGGCATAGGTTTGCCGTCCTTGTTTTTGTATTGATTTTTGTAACTGCTGTAATAACTTTTGATATCCTCTTCGCTAATATTTGCCGGGAAGGAATCGGCCCCCCAAAACAAGTATTTTATTTTAGTCTGTTCAGCCACCCGGAACTGATTGCTGTTGCGTTTCAAGTAGTCTTCCAATTCGGATTGTGCGGGAGATATTTTCTTTGAGATATCGTTTCCTGAAATTCGCAGAAAATCAACATTGATTTTCTGATTATGCAGAACGTATGTGTCGTAAATTTCCTTGTCGGAAATTTTAACGCCTTCACGCACGAATGCTTCAATTTTATTTGCTGTCAAGCTGGTCCTTTGAAGTGCTTCAAAATCGCCGGCAGTCATTCTGTTGTAGCGCAATAATTGCCGATATTTCTGATCATCAAATCTGCCGTTCGTCTGTAATAAAGGCATAGATACAATGTAATTTTTTAATTCTTCATCGGAAACCTGAATTTTTAAATCTCCAGCTTTTGCAATGATAATTTCTCTGTCCAGCAAATTATCATATGCTTTTTTCTTCAGATCCATTGCCTTAAGCGCTTCCGGAGTCAGTTTTTCTTTTAAATTCATGCGGGCTATTTCGAAGAGATTTTTATATTCATTGGTGAAATCCTCTTCACTAATCGCTTTTTTGTCGACTATGAATATAGCCTCCGTATGTCTGTCGCCCCTACTCGAACCAAAATATAGAACAAAGACCGCAATGATAATGAATAATACCACGCTCATAAACCAGCCGCGGGCGTGCTTGCGAAAAAATTTCAGCATAAATCACCTCAGATAGATAACGAATTTTTTTAACAGCAGTTAAACTTTTTACTTATTATTATAGTCATTTGCAAAATGCAAACATAATTTAAAAATGAGTTGATTAGGTTCATGAAATGCTGTATGAAAAAATTTTTAAGTCCGAAAGTTATTATATTAACTTGTAAAAATGCGGGAGGATAAATGTTTATTGATTATGTTTTGGGAAAATTTTCCAATGATCTTGCCATCGATCTGGGAACGGCCAATACAATTGTTTATGTGAAGGATAAAGGAATCGTTTTAAACGAACCTTCGGTGGTTGCCGTTCATCAGGATGCCAGGGGGATGAAGAAAGTGCTGGCTGTTGGCAATGAGGCTAAAAATATGCTGGGACGAACTCCCGGTAATATTGTCGCTATCAGGCCCATGCGCGACGGTGTTATCGCTGATTTTGATATTACAGAGGCCATGCTCAAACATTTTATTCTGAGTGTTCACAACCGCAAGTCTCTGGTGCGGCCGCGTATCATTATTTCCGTCCCTTCCGGCATAACGCAGGTAGAGAGACGGGCGGTGCGTGAGACAGTCGAATCCGCCGGCGCCAGAGAGATTTATCTGATTGAAGAACCTATGGCAGCGGCTATTGGAGCCGGTTTGCCAGTTGCCGAACCGACAAGTTCAATGATCGTTGATATTGGCGGTGGAACAACGGAAGTTGCCGTTATTTCTCTGGCCGGAATTGTTTATTCAAAATCCGTAAGAGTTGCCGGAGATAAAATAGACGAGGCAATCGTTCAATACATGAAACGCAAGCATAATCTGCTTATCGGAGACAGAACGGCGGAATTGATTAAAATGGAAATTGGCTGTGCTTATCCGTTTGATGAAATTAAGGTAGGTTCCATTAAGGGACGTGATCTGATTTCGGGAATTCCTAAAATCACGGAGACGAATTCGGAAGAAATAAGAGAGGCCATTAACGAACAGATCACTTTTATTGTCGATGCAATTAAAGATACGCTGGAAAATTCTCCGCCTGAACTTGCCGGTGATATCGTCGACCGGGGCATTGTTCTTACCGGTGGCGGAGCCCTTTTGCACAATATCGATATTCTCATAAGAGAGGAAACCGGTCTTCCTATAACGATTACAGATGATCCTCTTTCCGCTGTGGCCAGAGGGGCGGGAATGGCTCTTGATCAAATCAATGTCCTGAAAGATATTGCCCTCGAAGTTTAAGGCATTCCGGTTTTGATGCAGTTGGACGTTATCGCTGTCTTTATTTATGCATGGGTCGGATTTTTTTGTAAAGAAACAAAAAACAGCACGAGAGCCGTCTTCTGCGGCTGATGATGTTTATTGAGTGTTAAATGTAAGCTCTGTCATTCTTTCATCCTGGCTGATAGCGTTCAACGCTTTTTATAAATATTTTCTGTCAGGCAAAAAATGTTTTTTTTAAAAAAATATAAAATTCTTATCCTCATTGCTGGTTCCATTGTTGCCATACTGATGATGATCTCATATAATCTGAAGTACGGCTCGGATAAAAGTATTTTGAGAAAAATAGTGATGGAAGCCGCAGCGCCCGTACAAAGTGCCTTGAACGGTTCAATCAAGAACGTTAAGGACGCCTGGCTACGCTATATTTTGCTTGTCGGCCTTGAACAGGAAAATAGAAAATTAAAGAAAAAAAATAATGAACTGAAAGAAATGCTTATTTCGTATCAGGAAAGTCATCAGGAAGCGCAGAGATTAAAAAAGCTTCTATCCATCACGGATAATTCTCCTCACCGTTTTGTCGCCGCCAGGGTCATCGGCAGAGAACAGGCTGCTCTCTCCAGAACGGTGCTCATCAATAAAGGTTCATCGGATGGTTTGAAAAATGGCATGCCGGTTATTGCTCATCCGGGTTTAATCGGCCGCCTGATCGACGTTTCCTGGAATGTTTCCCGTGTCCTTTTATTCATTGATGAGAACAGCAATATTGATGCCATCGTACAGCGAAACCGTACGCAGGGTATTGTCAGTGGAGCCGGTTCCCGCGGGATGATTTTGAAATATGTATCGAAAACGCAGGATGTGCAGGAAGGTGATGTCATTATTTCTTCCGGCATGGGCGGGGTGTTTCCCAAAGGATGGTTGATTGGTCGGGTCATGCATGTCGACAGGAAGGATGCCGGACTCTTTTTGAAAATCGATATTGCTCCGTTTGTTGATTTATCCAAACTGGAGGAAATTTTGGTTTTATCTTCTGAATAAAATAAAAATAAATAAAATGCTTTATTACTTATCACTACCATTTTTATCCGTATTATTAATAGTGTTGCAGACAATGATTACGGATATATTTTTTTCCAACCGTTTTATGTTCGAAATGTCTTTGGTCGTTGTTATTTATGCGGGATTTCGCCTTGATCTGATAAAAGGGACCGTTCTGTCTTTCATTCTTGGATTGGTGTTTGATTTTGTCAGCGGTTCAGTGCCGGGGGGGGTGGCTCTCATTTATATTATTGTTTTTTTGAATTCATATTTTGTTTCCGAATGGCTGGATACTGAAAAAACACATGTTATTGTTATTTTTGGTCTTCTATGTGCTTTACTGAAAGAAATGATGTTGAATTTATTTTATTATATTGCTTTCAATATCAACGTATTAACAAATGTGAGTTCAGTTATTTTTATACAGGCTCTGGTTATTGGACTTCTCGCCCCCTTGTTTTTTTCGTTGATGGACCGGACGGGAATATTGCTTTACGAAAAAAGGGTATGACATGCTCAACGGACAGGAACCGGCAGAGTTTCGGGGAAAAATAAGAATCGTTGCAGCTTTATTTCTGATTGCCGTCAGCGTTTTAGTCATCCGGCTGGGATATCTGCAAATTATTAAAGGCTCGGAATTTAAAAAAAAATCAGAAAATAATTCCGTGAGATTCCGGCAAATCAAGCCGCTGCGCGGTCTGATTATGGATAGAAACAGAAACGTTCTGGTGGATAATAAACCTTCTTTCGATGTGCTTTATATGCCCAGCAAAAATAAGGCTAACGAACATTCAGTGGAAAAATTAAAAGAACTCTATGAGAGTAAATACATGGATTTTCTCTATGACTCATCTCTGCTAAAAAATGCGAAGCCATACATGCCGGTTAAACTGGACAAAAATGTCAGTATGGAAAAAGTCGCTCTTGTTGAAACGAACGCCCTGAATTTGCCCGGGATATACGTGGATGTTTCACCGATTCGCCTGTATATGGACGGTGAAATACTGGCACCCATCATTGGTTATACCGGCGAAATAAGCAAGGAGGAAATAGAAAAAAGCGATGATAAGTATGCTTATGGAGATATTTCAGGGAAACACGGTCTGGAAAAGTATTTCGATGAATACATTCGCGGACGTCGCGGTGCGGAACTTGTAGAAGTAAATGTTTACGGCAGAGAAATAAAAAATCTGGGCAGGATAGATCCTGCTTCCGGTTACAATATGATTTTGACGATTGATGCGGATCTGCAAAAGGCGGCATGGGAAGCGATTCAAGGGAAGGCCGGATCTGTTGTAGTATTGGATCCACGCGATGGTGCTGTTCTGGCCATGGTAAGCTCTCCTTCGTTTGATCCCAATTTATTCAATGAGGGAATATCGAGTGAACTATGGAGCCAGTTGCAGAGCAACCCTTTTGCTCCTTTATCGAACAAAGCTATTTCCGGGCAATATCCGCCAGGCTCAACCTATAAACTGATTGTTGCCGCCGCTGCTCTGGAAGAGGGCATCATTACTCCGGATACAAAGATATTCTGCAACGGTTTTTATACATTGGGAAATAGAACTTATCGCTGCTGGAAAAAAGGAGGCCACGGCCATGTTGACCTACATAAAGCGATCGTTGGATCCTGCGATGTCTATTTTTATACGGTGGGGAAAATGCTGGGAGTGGACAAAATAGGCGAATATGCAAAACGTTTCGGTTTTGGAGATCTCTCCAGGATTGATTTACCCAATGAAAAAAAAGGATTGATTCCCACCAGGGAATGGAAACTGAGAAGAAAAAAAGAAGTCTGGCAGATGGGCGAGACGATATCGATATCTATAGGACAGGGTTATAATCTTGTTACAACCCTGCAATTGGCCAATGCCTTTGGCACATTTGCCAATGGTGGTACTTTGTGGCGCCCTTATCTGGTAAAAAAAATCGAATCGACAGACGGTAAGATTTACAAAGAATTCTTTCCTGTAAAAAACGGGGAGTTGAAACTTAGTGCAAAGACGATAGAGCTTTTAAATGGCGCTTTGAGAGGTGTGGTTAATGATCCGGGCGGCACAGGGGCGAACGCGAAATTACCCGGTATTGAAGTTTGCGGAAAAACGGGAACTTCCCAGGTCATGGGATTGCCGGCGGATGAAAAAGCGCGCCGCCGGAAAGTACTAGGCGCTTTTCAGAAAGACCATGCTTTGTTTGCCTGCTATGCGCCGTCAAAAGCTCCGGAAATAGCCGTTGCGGTCATTCTGGAAAATGCCGGCGGCGGCGGAGCTGTTGCCGCTCCTGTCGCCCGCAAAGTATTATCCGCTTATTTTGAAGGGAAAAAGAAGAATAAACATTCACACGAGATGGCGCAAAATCAGCGTTCAAATGAACTGAACAACTAATATAATTTGAATTTAATAGCGTGAAGGAATATCAATGATTTTTCTTAAATTTGATCGCCGCATTTTTTATTATTTTGACTGGGTGCTCCTGGCTTTCATTCTTTGTGTCTGCGCTATGGGCATTCTAAATATTTATTCCACAGGTTTCAGTGCTTCGGCAGGACAAACACCTTTTTACCTGAAACAAATGCAGTGGGTTGTTCTGGGATTGGCTTTTATGATGTTTATTTTCTTTGTCGATTACCGCGTGATCGTTGAGTACGCCTACATTATTTATGGATTGGCAATAGTGCTTTTAGTGCTCGT
This sequence comes from uncultured Smithella sp., assembly GCA_964394185.1. Lineage (GTDB taxonomy): Bacteria > Desulfobacterota > Syntrophia > Syntrophales > Smithellaceae > Smithella. The sequence goes on along the minus strand of CAYMWM010000058.1, from coordinate 2,981 downwards.
TTTTTTCATCGGTTCATCTTCACATGGCGCACAGAGGTGGCTCGGCGGCGGTTTTTTTGCCATACAACCTTCCGAATTGATGAAGGTGGTCATCATCATTATCCTGGCACGTTATTTTGATGATCACAAGTCCAATGAACCTTACAAATTAAAGGAGCTTTTAATCCCCTTTTTTATTGTTGTAGTTCCTTTTGTGTTGATTTTAAAACAGCCGGATTTGGGTACGTCGCTGATATTAATTATTGTTTTTATTTCGATTGTATTCTTTATGGGAATAGACAAAAAATCTTTTATCTTTGCTTTGGCAAGTGCTTTAGTGCTGATTCCTATAGCATGGCATTTTCTGAAAGATTATCAGAGAGATAGATTAATCACATTTATTAATCCCGAAAGCGATCCCCTCGGCTCCGGTTATCATATCATCCAATCAAAAATTGCCATTGGTTCGGGGGAAATTTTGGGTAAAGGTTTTTTAAGCGGTTCCCAGACGCAATTAAAATTTTTGCCCGAACAGCAGACTGATTTTGTTTTTTCCGTGTTTGCCGAAGAGTGGGGGTTTATCGGTTCTCTGGTTTTATTGACTGTATTCACTCTGATAATTTTCTGGGGACTAAAAATTGCCTTGCAAGCCAGAGATTTATTAGGCACAATTATAGCGTTCGGAGTGACCGCACTCATCTCGTGGGAAGTCTTTATCAATATTGGAATGGTTCTGGGTATCCTGCCTGTAGTCGGTATTCCGCTTCCTTTTTTCAGTTACGGAGGATCAGCCATGCTTTCCCTGATGGCGGCGATAGGATTGTTGATTAATGTAAGCGCGAGAAGATTTATTCTGCAACGCTAGTGAGAAATTGAAAATATAACCGAGAATGAAAATAAATCATGTTAATGGAGACTTGAGAGGACGAAAAGGGGGACAATGTGTGGGAGAAAAAGAAAGAAGTTGAAGATATCAAAGCTTTTTTAGGTCAGGGGGCCGAGTTTGAAGGCAAGCTTATTTTCAGCGGATCTGTTCGTATTGATGGGAAATTCCATGGAGAAATTTTTGGTCAGGGAACGTTGGTTGTAGGGCAGGGTGCCGTGGTTAAAGCAAATATCGCAGTCAAAAGTGTTTATATCAGCGGTGATGTTCAAGGCGATATTGAAGTGAATGAAAAAATGAACATTCACTCGACGGGAAAATTTTCAGGCAATGTTCGAACCCCCATTTTTATTATGGAGGAGGGTGCTTTCTTCGACGGTAGATCTTTGATGGCGGATGTTACTCAAAAGAAAATTGAAGTTCAAAATACCGAATAACCGTTAGTGAATTTATATAAAGCAAGTTTTTTTAATAATAAATAGCATATGACCGGTATAAATCGTTATTATGGTTTAAGTAATTGTAATAATTGACGTTTAAAGAATAATAGACTGCTGGTCAGAAAATGCTTGACAAGAAAATAATGTTATGATTAGTAACTCACAAGTTTTGAGTATCAGGAAATAAAAAATTCCACCCTTCCTTAAGGTAAAAATATTCAAAACCAAAATTGAATAAATACTGTATGCACTTCAGCTAAGGCGTGCCATTAAAAACCGCTGAATAAAGTAACTCACGATGCGGTTTTTATATAAAGTGCAAGAGATAAATAGAGGTAAACAATGGTTACAGTCATCCCCGATTTTACGCTTTTAGTCCAAATGTTTCTTTTCGTAATGTTAGTTCTAGCCCTTAATCGTCTTCTTTACAAACCCATCCTCTCCACGATTGACCGCCGCAAAAAACAACTCGAAGAGTTGGAAAACGAGGTGAATCTATTCAGCGAGTCCGTAGAAAAAAAGGCTGCGGAATATGAGGAAAAGTTAAAGCAGGCCAAAACCAAAGCGTCGGAAATGAAAAAAGAGATCATTCAGGAAGGCGCCGATCAGGCCAAAAACATTGTTGACGCTGTCCGCAATGAAATACCGGTCATAGCGAAAGAGTTTCAGCAAAAGATGGATAAGGAAGTCGAAAAGGCTAAAATGGTTTTGGACGGCCATTCCCAAAGATTATCCATGGAAATTGCCCGGAAAATATTAGGGAGGCCGGTACAATGAAAAAAACAAATTCATTTTTGATAACAATGGTTTATTTGCTGGTTGTGGCGGGCGTTGCATTCGCTTCGGGGAACGGCGGAGGCGGTGCTGAAAGTTGCCCGGAAGCAGGAAAACTGGCTGGAATGATGATCGGATTCTTGGAGAAGTCTTTTGGTTTAAATTGCGGACAAGCAAATTTAATACTTGGCTTCTTACAAAAGACTTTTAATTTTGTTATATTATTTGCTTTGCTTTATTGGCTTTTGGCTGCCAAGGTAAAGGAATTTTTCACCGGCCGCCGCGCAGAGATTAAAGAAAGTCTCGAAAAATCAGCGGAAAGAAAAACGGAAGCAGAGAAAAAATACCGCGAATATTCGGAAAAGATTGATAAAGCCTCAACGGAAATTGACGGCATCATCGACATGATTAAAGCTCAGGGCGTCACCGAAAAACAGAAGATTATAGAAGATGCCGAAAGAACAGCCAAGAAGATGAAGGAAGATGCCCAGGCCCGTATTGAACAGGAAATGAAGAAAGCGACCGAAGAGCTGAAGGCACAGTCTGTTGAATTATCGGTAAAAATGGCTGAAGAGATTCTTAAGAGAAGTATCACAAAAGATGATCACCAGACAATGGTCAAAGAATATATAGATAAGGTGGTAACCAAACATTGATCAGCAATATTTCCAGGCGCTATGCGCGAGCTTTTTTTGACATCGCGGCTGAGCAGAAACAAATAGAACAATACTATAATGAGCTGAATCAGTTCGCGTCAGTCGTTTCTCAAAACAAATCTTTAAGTGACTTTTTGGCAAATCCCATTTTTGAACAGGTGAGTAAAAAAGGTGTGGTGGATAACTTGATTGCCAAGATGAAATTATCCGGCATGACCGTCAGTTTTTTAAGGCTGCTGGTGGATAAGA